>UQZE01000019.1 GCA_900545325.1 uncultured Eubacteriales bacterium | reverse complement strand
TTTTTTTTTTCTATATATTTTTCGGTTTTACCGTTACCGACGAAATATCTGTAAAAGAACTCCTCATCGGTTGTTTCAGTCACGGATACTTACTGATATGCGGGATTTATCTTTTTACGAATTATAAATTCGACAGAAGAAGCAAATTGCTTATCTGGATTACGATTCTCGGCATGTTGTGTTGGGCATTAGTTTTTTACGATATAGAGATGAGAGGTATTACGTTTATTTATTACATTATAAAACCGGAGTTTTTATCGATTTCCGAAAATATGTCGATTAACGCCGTTTTGACGATCCTATACTATACAATACTGGTAAGTTTATTTTGCGCGGCATTAAAATTATTCTATTATATAAATAATAGACGGTATTTAGATAAAAAAGAAACAATCAGCATACGAGGTTGAGATCGGGGTTCGGGAAGGATATTCAAGAGTTTAGCACCAAAGCTTCTAAAAAACTCCATTAAAAAGCAAAAAATAAGGGCAAAAACGATACCTTTTGCACGTTTTTGCCCAATTTTGGTGCGGATGACAGGATTTGAAAAGGCGTGAATTTTCGTGCTTTTTTATGCCTGTTTTATCCAATTTTCACGCATTTATATCATTTTATTGCATTATTTTTTATACTAATTTAATTTTTTGTGCCTCAATTCGTGCCTCATTTTTAACCGTTCAATCCTAACTGTTCGCGCAAGGCATCCTGAAATACTTGCGACATATTTACCCCACTTTCTTTAGCCGCAGCATAGAGCGCCGCAGGAATCGTTAACGTGCATGTTTTACGCTGGCGAGCCATCATACCTTTATAAAGTTTGTAATTGACTTCTACCAAAAAAACAAATTCATTTTCCGCATGCGTAATCTTATCAGGCGAAGTCGCCGCGGGAATTTTTTCTCCGTCTTCTTCCATGCCATACAAGTGCAAAAGCAACGCTTCTTTCGCATCCCGCATCGCCTCTTCCATCGTGTCGCCTCCGCTTACACATCCGGGCAGATCGGGAAAATATACGCCGTATCCCCCTTCCTTACCTTTTTCTAAAATTGCTGCATAACAATAAATATCTTTCATTTTTCTCTCTCCTTATTTATAGTATGCCCGCGGGGTTAAAATTTTAACCCCGATTGCCTTTCTATCGACTTTTGAGTGCCTATTGGCACATCTTTACACGGATGTTTTACCGTTACCCTGCCAGGCTTGTTTCCGTGTTTGAATTGATGATGACTGCCTACAACGTTTACTTCGTACCACCCGTCAGCTTTTAATCGTTTTATGATTTCGCTGCTGTTCATTGCCGTCCTCCTTAATTGCGATTTTATTATAACACATATTTTTTTATGTGTCAAATGTTTTTTGTGCTTTTACACATATTTTTTTTATGTGTTTATACTAAAAAATAAAAGCCGTCTTACGACGGCTTTATATTATTGTTTTTTATTGCCTCTACCAGTTCCTGCAAACTCTTTTCGGCATTGTCCGAAACATCATCGTTTGCTTTTTTGGGTAAATCGCTTTTCGCTTTTTCGACTTCATTCGCCTGCGCAACAACCTCTTCGGCCATATCCAAAACAGGCGTCAACTGTGCTTTTTCCGCCAAAGTCTTTATGATCGCCTGCGCAAGTTTGCGCGTAGGCTGAAATATCAGCCAGTAAATCAACATCGTACCTACGCTGAAACATATAACGATAAGAATAAATTGTTCGTCGTCGTTTAATTTTATACCCTTGTCGAGCCATAAGTATTGGCCGAGTGCGGAAAGTATCAAGGCAATCGGGGTAAAAACATATTCTTTGATATTACCCGACATGTCTTTTCCGTGTCTTTTCACCAAAGCGCAAACGATTACTTTCGCAATCGACGTTATGATAACAGCGCCGACCGCAATCGCTGCGCAAACAGCGTACATCAGTACCTGTACTTTCATTTTTGGCCGCCTCCCTGTTCAAAAGCACTTAAGGCTTTGGTAAGATATTCCGCCGCCGTACCGAACAAGCTTTCAGTTTCGTTCTCCAACGCGGTTTTCAGTTCGTCTTCTTTTTGCAGACAGGCCTCTTCTTTCTTTTTTTGCAATACGGTAATACCTTCGTTGCAAAGCTTTTCCTGTTGCTGCCGATATGCGGCGAGCTTAGTCGCGCGAAGCTCGCTCCACCGCTCCTGTTTGTACGATTCTTTTTCTGCTTCCAGGTTCGCCTTAAGATTTCTTAAATTCGTTTCAAATTGAGTCATAAAAATACCTCCTTTAGATGTTCTCGATCTCGCCCGCCGCCGATTCGTTTTTTTCGGCATTTTGCTTTGCCTTATCGATCAGCCGACGAACCGCTTCCTCCGAAACGCGAACTTCATCGAGTTTCTTTGCCTGCAGCGCCTTGAATTCTTCGCGCAGAACTTTTCGGTATTCGTTTACTTTTTCTTCGATTTCCGCCGAATCATCCCGCTCCTCGATCTGAATACGCTCTCTTGCATACTCTTCAAGCGCCTCGTTAAGCATGTCCATCATGTTATCCATAACCTTCACCTCCTTAAATTATTTTTATCAGTACCGGCACAAATATGACGGCCAAATAAATTACTAAAGCAAGCAATACCGCGATCCAAGTTCTTTTGAAAATAACTTTTATTTTCTTCGACAAAAACACCACGGGTGCCGTTGTAAAAAATCCAACCACCAGCCAAATCGCATACCAAAAATTTTGTACGTATTTTGCAAATTTTACCACCCACTTTGGCACGGTCTTTTCATCGATACCATAAAGATCGCACGCATCTTTGTTGTTTTCAAAGACCGCGCGTTTTTCCTCTTTTTCCGCATCGTTTTTTTTCTGCTCGATCTCCGTTCCGATAATGGTGTCCGCAGTTTTCAACAACTGCTCTTTAACGGTTTCATCGTTTTTTATTTTATGTATGACCGCCGCATTAACGCCCTCTTTTACCAATTCTTTAGGCACCATATCTCCGGGTGGACGCGATTTGGATTTTTGCTGAAAGTCTATTTCAGAAAATTTATTTTCGTTTTCAATCTCAGCCTTTTCCCTCTCGATCATCGCACGAATCTCTTCATTCATTTGATTACCGCCTCGGGTTTAACGTTGAGCGTCTGCCCCTCTTCGTCTATGTAATGGTCTTCAAAGCCTAAACGCTGGCGGCCAAGGGCGTAGATCTGACCGTAAATATTGCCATGCCGGTCTATGATTGTATTAAACTCCCGCCGTTCCTGCGGCAGTTCCGCGCCATTGAAAAGGAACTTAAAAATCCCTTTGGCTTTGTCCCCGTCCGTGATCACGTCCGCCTTTATGATAACCTTGTCATAGGTCGCCTTTGCGCTTTCGCTTTTGTAATCGAACGCGATAAGTCCGTCTTTTTCTCTCTTTTCCATTTTTCTTTCTCCTTTTATAATTTTATAGTTAAATCGGTGATAATTTCATCTTCTTCCACTTCGTAACTTACTTCACCAGAGTTTCCGCAGAAAATAAAATTTAATTTACCATCGGTAGTAATTATACAGCTAACACCCCAACAGATATTTGAAGAACTTTCTCTATACCAGCCATTCATTTGATATGGTTTTTGAGGTTCGAGATATGATATAAGGTCACCAACAGTAGAATAAGTAGATTTTCTACTATTTGTTATAGTGAATATCGCTCTTGCTACACCATTTTGGTTGAAAGTAATATGATGTTCATAATAATCAGTATATACTAATTTATATTGAAACACACTTACAAGGGTTTGCGTATCACCAACCAGTGCTACTTCAAATATACAACTATATATTTTAAGGGCACCAACCGAATTACTTTCTTCATAATTGCAAATAAAATATTCACCAATTACTGGAGTTCTGTTAAAATCTTCATTATTAACCATTGTTGAAAAAGAACTTACATTAGAACTTCCTGTAATAGTGCCGTCTTTATAAATCAAGTAATCTTTACCATTTGTACCGTTCGCCCCCGCAGGCCCTTTAAAATATATATCGCGTAAAGTAACTGTAACAGTATCGCCGCTCTGACTTGCAACAGACGCAAGTCTGCCAGATGAAAATATAACAGTTTCATTTACATTAAGTGTAGCAGGCGTAGTAGGATAAATGACGTTACGAGGTATACTTGTAACAGTATCTAAGTAATCACTGTCTACTCTATACCAGCCGTCGCCTCTTGCGCCTGTATCCCCTTTCGACCCTTTTATAAGTGCAGTAATAGGACCACACCATGAAGTATCATTTTCAGTTGTAACGGTAAATACTTTACCGTCTTGCGAAATAATAACATCACCAATTCCCTTTGCATTAGTGCTGGATTTCAGCATGCAACACACTTGCCCTATCTCTGTTGCGCCGCATGTATCGTTTGCAGTATAAACGCTATGCCCGTCTGTACCCGCAGGCCCTGTTGTTCCTGTCGCGCCCGTAGCCCCTTTCTCGGCGTTCACCATCCATTTATCGGGGTTAGAGGCGGGTGTTGCGTTCGTATTTTCTTCAATACATACATAACTCGAACCGTTCAAGGATACCAAATCATTCTCGTTATACGTAGTTGCAGAGTTCCATTCTCCGCGAGGGGTAAATCCTCCGCCTGTCCCGCCTGCGCTGCTTATGTTTACCCAGTTACTCGATACACTTCCGTCCGTATCGCGTTCAAGCCTATACGTTCTGCCTGTATCAGTCGCCGTATAAAGCACGACGTACGGATAAGTTCCCGTCGGTCTTTTCGCATAGGTTCCTGCAAGTGATACGGGTTTTGTTTCAAGTTCGTAACGCGTCGACTGCAAAAACTGTGTACATACCGCGCCGCCCGTGGTGTTTGAAAAGATGTTCGTAATACGATCATACTGCTCTACTTCGATTGTTTCGCCTATGGCCGACTGATAAGTTGCGGAAACCGGCGTTGAAAAACCTAAATCTTTATCCCCTAAATTGACTGTAATATTGGTATACGTTACCTCATCGCCGATTGCAGCACTCCCGCCGCCCGTCGCGACGTAGAAATAAAAATACACTACGTCATTTTCATTGGTGGAGTTCGGGATAGTAACCGTTAAAGGCGTATTTGAATAAAGTTGTTGACCGATAAATATGTTCGCGTTTCGCCAATAAATAGCTACGCGTCCTTTGTTAGCAGATGTTGATGTAGTCCATCTTGCGTTAATAGTAACAGTCTGCCCTGCTTTAATATTTTTTTGAGCAACCCCGGCATAACCCGCATTTCCTGACGGTATTTCAATTATTGCACTCACCTTAATCTGCTCAGCTGTCAACTCAGTAAATACTGCACTCTCACTGGAAGTAACTCCATTTTCGTCAAACAAATTCTTTCCGCACGCATTCACTTCCACCGCCGTCCCCGCGGGAAGATACGGCATGAATGCGGTTGCGGTTTCGCCGCGTTCAAGTTGAATGTTTCTGACTTTTAAAGTACATGTGTCAGAAGCTGTATTTCCCCCTTGCTGAAATTGCAAAGTAAACGCATGCAAATCTTCTACAATGTAGGTGTATTGCACCTTCGTCCATTGTCCGGGTGTAATTGTGGTATTTATGCTACCTCCCGCCTTTTTGCCATCCCACATACCAATATAGACAACGTTGCCCTGGGGGTCATTTAAATCTATCCAGCATTCTCCGCTTATTGTATATGTCCCTTTTATTAAATTTATCGGAATATTAATGTATGCAGAGTTGGAATACAACGGCCTCGGGTTTATCATTTCTCCGTTAGTAACCTGTATTATATCCGACAATCCTCCAAGTGAATCAATGGTAGTTGGCGGTTTTAGTTTGTTTATATCAAACAAATTCTTGCTCTGCACCTCCACCTCTGCCTTTGCCCCTGCCAAGGTATTATTTCCCGAAATAAACGCCCCTGTTTCTTTTGCGCTTTTCGGTATATTTAACAAAGCTATTCCCGCCGCTGCGTTTACTTCATTAATTGCAGGTACAAGCTCCTTGGCTTTTGTCTGCAAGTTATCTTGTCCGTAATTTACGATCTCTGTCCAATTCTCTGTGACGGAACCGTCCACCCCGCCTTTCAAATAGGTATATCGGCTATTATCAAACCTATCGGTTGCGATATATACCCGCGATTGCTCGCTTATATCCGTCGGACGATTTGCAAACAACCCCTCCTCTATCAGTCCGAAACGATCCAAATACAACTGCGTTGATATTTTGAATTGTACGGCTAACGATGCGCCCGCTGTATTTGTAAAAATGTTCGTAATACGATCATACTGCTTGACTTCGATTGTTTGACCGACTGTAGCGGGATAGGTTAAGCCCTCAAATGAAACGTAATAGGTTGCAGTTTCGCCGATTTCAATCTGTACGTTTTCATAAGTTACAGAAGTTGAACCCGTTACCGTTCCGTTAGTATTACTATATACGAAAAATCCTAAATATTTAGCATTATCAGGTTTTTTAGGCACAGTTCCCGTAGCGGCTTGCCCGCTTATGTATGTTTCAGCTATTGTGTCCCCTACTGCAATCCCGTTCTGAGTAATCCATTGTACTCTTAAACCGCCTACATTACTACCGCTCGTAATCCATTCACCGCTTACCGTTAATGTTTTATTCTGTATCTCTGGAAGTATAAATTCTACTGCAATCCACGTTTCCGCTTGTCCCGAAACAGTAAATGTAGAACCTGTTCTTTCCGTAATGTCAGCGCTGCCCCAATATTTATCTGCATTCAAGTCAAACAAATTCTTTCCGCACGCCAGCACTTCCACCGCCGCCCCCGTGGGAAGATACGGCGTGTAAGGAGTTGCGGTTTCGCCGTATTCGAGTTGTGGGTAAAAGGTTAGATTTTCAACTGTAGTCCCCGACATTATTTCTATATACGCAGTCATTTGATTTATCGGGAGAGCAACCTCGAACGTTACACTGTCTCCGTAATCCGTCTCATTCGTTTGCCACACGCCATCGATATATAGACTAAGGGCTAATCTATAGGTGGTCGATTGGCCGCCCGACGGACAACCTGAGAATGTATAAATTCCAGGATTAATCGGAATATCATAACCTATAATATACGCATACGATCTGTCCGTAGCCGTTCCATTTACTGTAATACTGCCATCCGAATTTTGAGTATAAGTTATTCCGTTTTCGCTCTTACCCGCTAATTTCCAATTAAACAAATTCTTGCTCCCAACCTCAACCTCCGCCTTTGCCCCGGCCAAGGTGTCAACCTCTCCGACCGCCGCGCCGTTCTTCGTGTGCGTAATATAATCTGCAATCGCTATCGAGGCAGCTTGAGCGGCATCTTTCGCGGCGTTTTGAGCAGCCGCGGCGCTTGCGGCAGCTTCTTTCGATGCGGCTTTCGCCTCTTTGGCTGATTTATGAATATCCGCATATCTTATTTATCAGAAAAAAGGACATGCCGGATGAACCGTTTGTGACAATGGAAGTAAATCCTGCAAATTTTGAAATCGTTCAGGTTCGGGCGCGGCACAATGAAAAAGCGCCGCAAGACGTAATGGAATTTTTGAAAAAATGGAAGAAAAAAATTATTGAGCCGATTTTACTGAAAGCGGCAGGTTAGAAGGAGGAAAAATTATGTTAGTGCAATGCAAATTTTGCGGTTTCCAAATAATTGCAGACAGGAATTTTTTAAATGAAGAAGACGCAAGTCATTATGCGACGATGCATTGTGGCTATACCGATGCGGTTAAGTATCAAAGGGAACACGAGGAAAAAGAAAAGCGAGATAAGAATAGGAAGAGAATTGAAAACGCAACGAGCAGCATTGAATCGTTTTGCAAAACAAAAGGTTTTTATTTCACCGAAGAAATGCGAGAAGTGATTTTGCAGCTCGCGGAGCGGGTGCTGGATAATTTTTTTGATAGCGCGACGGTAAAGTTCGGACAGATAAAAATTTCAGTTTCAAAAAATGCGAAAGGAGTGATGGTGTTTAAGCGGAATTATAGCGAAACGAACTCGGAAGAGGTTGTATAAAGCAGAAAAAGGCGGCGACGCTTGTAAAAGCGTCAGCCGCATTCCTATACCTATAATTATATATGCAGCTCGGAAAAGGGGCTTTGACGTCCTCGTAATAAGTATTAACAAATCAACGAAAGGAGCACGAAGATGAAAAAGGGGTTTATCGAAAGTAAAGAATACATGTTTCAGGAGGAGGCCGAAGAACGGGTAGATAACAGGAACGTATCGGGCTACAGGGTAAAGACGATCACTGCAGGACGGCAACGGGAATGCGAGATTTATCCGATATTTTCCCGCCGTTCGTTTGTAAGGGGGAAGAATTACGCCCCGACAAAAGAATCGGTAGAAAAGTATAACAAGAAGCAAGCCCAAAAAAGATTGATCCGCCTTTTGAACGCAAATTTTACGGCGGCCGATGTGTGGGGAACGTTTACATACTTCAAAAATATGAAAGTTACCGAAATAGGCGCCGCCGACATATTAAAATTTCAGGCGCATTTAAATTCGCTTAACCTTTCAACATCATATAAATCTTCTATTCGAAGCGTTTTAAATCATTTTTTTTCTTATCTTAAGATACATAATATTCAAAACCCGGTTAAACTTGTAAAAGGTTTCAAAAAGAATCGAGAACAGAAAAGGGAAATACAATTTTGGACAGAACAAGAATTCAAAATTTTTATTAAAAGCGTTGATGATAAACGCTTTTATGCAGTTTTTTCCTTTTTATACCTGACGGGATGCCGAAAAGGTGAAGCTCTTGCCTTACAGTGGAAAGATGTAGATCTCGAAAATAAGAACGTAAAAATAAAAACTACAATATCAAAAGCGACCGATAAAACAAGAACAGTAAATGACGGAATCAAACTTGATTCACAATACCGCATAACTACGCCAAAAACAGAAAATTCTTACAGGACAATACTATTACCGCTTAATCTTGTCGGAATACTTAAAAACTTAAAAGAAAATGCATCCGAAACAGATTTTGTTTTCGGAAACGAAAATAAAATCATGTCATTTAATACTTTGCAAAATGCGTTTAAACGTTATATAAAAAGATCAGGGGTCAAGGACATCCGTATTCACGATTTACGACATTCGCATGTTTCTTTGCTTATCAATAAAGGTTCGAACCAACTTGCTACGCTTTATATTATTGCGGCACGTCTTGGCGATACGGTAGATATGATATTAAAAACATACGGGCATTTATTTCCGAATAATCAAACCGAGATCATCTGCAAATTAAACATCGATTTTTAATTTTTGTGCCTAAATTGTGCCCAAGCCTAAAATAGGCATTATTTTTAATACTAAAATGCAAAAAAAGCACTTAAAAAGTGCTTTTTTTGACCGTGGTGCGGATGACAGGAGTTGAACCTGCACGGGGTTACCACAGGAACCTGAAACCTGCGCGTCTGCCAATTCCGCCACATCCGCATATAAAAGGCTTTGAATTAAGCCTTTTTTTCGTTTTTTGCCGTCCTTTCGGCGGCTGCTCATATATATTACATTTTTTTGCGTTTTTTTGCAAGCGTTTTACCGCTCTTTTCGCAAATTTTTTTACATCTTGGGAGAGTAGTTGGGAGATTCTTTCGTGATCGAAATGTCGTGCGGGTGGCTTTCGATCAGCGCCGCATTGGTAATCTTGACAAACTGCGCTTTCTTTCTCAGATCGTCTATGGTCGGCATGCCGCAATATCCCATGCCTGCCCTGATGCCGCCGATCAGCTGGAACACGATCTCGCTCAACGCGCCGCGGTAAGGCACGCGCCCTTCAACGCCTTCGGGAACGAGCTTTTTCGCGTTTTCCTGGAAATATCTGTCCTTGCTGCCGCACGCCATGGCCGAAAGCGACCCCATGCCTCTGTACACCTTGAAACTTCTGCCCTGATATATTTCGATATCCCCCGGACTTTCCAGCGTACCCGCAAAGAGCGAACCGATCATGACGGCGGAAGCGCCCGCGCCCAAAGCCTTGGTGATGTCGCCGCTGTATTTGATGCCGCCGTCGGCAATGATCCTCTTGCCCAGCTTGTCCGCCATTTCCGCCGATTCCATGATCGCCGTGAACTGCGGCATGCCGATGCCCGCCACCACGCGCGTGGTGCAGATCGAACCGGGACCGATGCCTACTTTGACGACGTCCGCGCCCGCGTCTATAATCGCCTTGGTGCCTTCCGCCGTGGCCACGTTGCCCGCAATGATCGGAAGATCGGGGTATTTCGCCTTGACTTTGGATATCATTTCCAGAACGCCCCTGGAATGGCCGTGCGCCGTGTCTATGGTGATGATGTCGACTTTCGCCTTGACGAGCTCGTCTATCCGTTCGAAGGTGTTCGCCGCGGTGCCGACCGCCGCGCCGACGAGCAGCCTGCCGTTTTTATCCTTGGCGGAGTTGGGGTATTGTATCGCCTTTTCGATATCCTTTATGGTGATAAGACCTTTCAGATAGCCCTTTTCGTCCACGATGGGGAGTTTTTCTATCCTGTGTTTGCCGAGGATCTTCTGCGCCTCTTCGAGCGACGTGCCGACGGGCGCCGTAACGAGGTGATCTTTCGTCATGATGTTGTCGATCGGCTGGTCGTAATTATTCTCAAAACGCAGATCGCGGTTGGTGAGAATCCCCACGAGTTTTCCGTTCTTGGTTATGGGAACGCCGCTGATGCGGTATTTTTCCATCAGCGCGACCGCCTCTCTCACGCTGTTTTCGGGGGAAAGGAAAAACGGATCGGTAATGACGCCGTGCTCGCTCCTCTTTACTTTGTCGATATGCGACGCCTGTTCTTCGATGGACATGTTTTTGTGAATGATGCCGATGCCGCCTTCGCGCGCCATGGCGATGGCCAGCCTGTTCTCGGTTACGGTGTCCATTGCCGCGCTCATGAGGGGGATATTGAGTTTGATATCCTTCGTCAGATGCGTGGACAGGTCGACCTGGTTCGGCAGTACCGAGCTTGCCTGCGGAATGAGCAGTACGTCGTCGAACGTATAGCCGTCTTTTACAATCTTACCCATTATATTTTCTCCTTTATGTTAAATCTTGCAAAATTTTATCGAGATATAAAATATCGGCCGAAAGCGCTTCGCTTTCCATGCTCCCCGCAAGCACTTCCAGCCGCGATTTCAAGGCGGACAAAAAGGCTTTATCCTCCGCGGCCGCTTCGCCGTATAAAAGCATCTGGTAGGCGTTATACGGGAGATAGCCCTCCGTTACGGTAGCCGCCGCGAAATCGAGCACGACGCCGACCTCTTCCCCCTCGGCATACATGGCCAGCGACGTGTTGCCGTATACGTAATTTTTATAGGTAATCCTGCCGCCCGAGGCGTCCTGCGCGGCGCAGATTTCGCCGAAGTCGGCGCGCTCGGTCAGCGTTCGGCCGTATTTGACCGTACGTTCCGTATCTTCGGCGGCGACCGCTTTATCGAACACGTCCGTAAGGTCGTCGGTTTCGCCGAACTTCTGGTAGGCGAGTTCGGTATACCACAGCGACAGGCTGCGGTTCCCCACGCTGTCCAAAAGGGAGGCCATGGTACGGGGCGCGTACATCGTCATCGCCGTGAGCAGCAGCAGAAACACCGCCAGCAGCGAGCCGAGCGTAACGAGCGCCGTTTTCACTATCAATTTTTTCATATTTTTACCCGAAAGCCCTCATATTTCCGACTTTTTCCCATTGTAACAAAATACGCATAAAAAAGCAAGTTATTTTTTATTTTTCGAGGTGCGAAACGGATATTTTTTGCAAATTTCGGGCAAAACGGCATACGCAAGACTTTGTCCGCATAAGATTTACCGTTATGAAAAAATCGCTTATTTTGATCGCCGTGCTGAGCGTTTGCCTGTTATTCAGCGCGTGCGCGAAGGAAAACAGACTGCTTCCCTACGTCAGCGAGCTGACGGAAAACGTTTTTTACGGCGAAAGCGAACACTATTCGCTCCGCGCCAGGAGCGGCTTTGCCGAAAAAGAGAAAAAGCACGACGGCAAGGCGGGCGCTCTGCGCGACGAACTGGTGGTTACGCTTCTCAGCGAAACCGAGGACGAAGCGGAGATCACCGCCGAAATTTCCTTTACGGGCTCCGCCCTTACGGAAAAATTCGGGCTCAACCCCGTAACGTTCGGCATGAACGCCGTTTTCGAAGCGCGCCCCGAAACGAACGAATTCGAAATAATCGTAACGGAAAACGGAAACAGGGAGACCGTTACCATGAAAACCGCCCTCCCCGAAAACACCCTTTCCCTGAGCGGCGCGCTGGACGCGCTCTACGCAAATCAGAAAGCGTTGGTGGACGGCTATATGCAGAACAATATCTTCAACGGCGAAATCCGCGCGAAGATCCTCGTCAGAAACGGCAAAGCATACTGGTATATGGGCTTGATCGACGCAAGCGGCAGAACGCGCGCCCTGCTGATCGACGGTGCGAGCGGCGAGATCCTGGCGGCGAAGGACGTATTTTGAAAAGTACGGAAAAAGACGGACAAAAAGTCCGTCTTTTTTTATTTTACGCCGCGCCGCCCTGCTCTTCGGGAACTTCGGGCGCATCGTCCCCGCCCGGCGTTTCCTCTCCGTCTCCGGGCGTTTCGGGCGAACCGTCCCCGCCGCCGTCGGGCAGCTTTTCGCTCAAATCCTTTATCAGATCGCCGAGATTGAGGTTTTTATCGCAGAAATCCTGCATGAAATTGATGCTTTGAAACTTGCTGCCTCTCAAGGCGCTTTGCACTTTTTCATCGTCGATCGTGCCGACCACGCCGAGAATGCCGAGGAACAGCACCCCGTAAAGGGCGACGCCGAATACCGCGCCCAAAATTCTGTCTATCAGTTTGAGTATGCCGCGTTTGGGCGCAAGCTTGCGGAGCAGCCATTTCACAATTCCGAATACGACGCTGAGAAGAATAAACAATACGATCGCTTCCGCCGCGCCGATAATGACGCCCGCGATCGCGTTCTGCGTTTCGGCGCTGCCGATAAAGTCGAACGCGCCGCCCAGCGCCGAGATCATATCCGCGATAAAACTTATTTTGTTGAGCACGGGAACGAGGAGCGCTATCACCACTATTTTCGCCGCAAAAAACAGATTGTTGAGCCCGTTTTTCATAAAGCCGGTGCAAAAACCGACTACGGCGACGATAAGCAGCAAGGCGGCGATCGCGAGATCGACGATCGTTCCCGTCGCTATGAGCAGATTATTTAACATCACACACCTATCCGATATAATATTTGCTTTTATTTATATCAGTATATACAAAATCGGAAAAATTGTCAACTGCGTCCGTCCTTTTGCACAAGAACGGAACGTCATTTATTGAAATTGTCTTTGAGGGACACGATCTCCGAAAGCACCGTTTTCCCGTTGCTCACGAGTTTTTTATAGTAGCCGACGCGCATGAGCTGGAAGGGCTTCGCCTCGCTTTCCATCACGTACGGTTCGACCTTGCCCGCAAATTTATGCACCGAATTTACGTTCATGCGCTCGGAAAAATCCTGCCCCGCGTATTCTTCGTCTTTTAACAAATGATCGTATTTTCTGATCTCGACGTCCACCGCGTCCTTCGCGTTCACCCATTGTATCACGCCTTTGACTTTTATGCCCGACGTATCGTTGCCGCTCTTCGATTCGGGAATATGCGTGCAGATCAATTCCTTCACGCTGCCGTCCTCGCCGAAAACGACGTCCTCGCAATGTATGATGTACGCGTTTTTCAAACGGACGTATCCGTCTTTTTTCAGGCGGAAGTATTTGGGCGGAGGCGCCAGCGAAAAGTCGTCCGCATCGATATAGAGTTCTTTGGAAAAGGTTATTTTGCGCGTGCGCTTTTCCCCGTCGTTGGGGTTGACGTCGAAGTCGAGCGTCTCCTCCCCCTCGTAATCCCTGAGGACGAGTTTCAGCGGTTTCAGCACCGCCATGGCCCGTTCTGCATGCAGGTTGAGATATTCTCTCACGCACGCCTCGAAATAGGAAATCTGCACTTCGGAATTGGCCTTGCACACGCCTACGCGCGCGCAGAAGTCCTTGAGAGCCTCTGCCGGCACGCCGCGGTTGCGCAGGCCCGAAAGCGTGGGCATACGCGGGTCGTCCCACCCCTCTACGGAGCCGTCCTCCACGAGTTTTTTCAGATAACGCTTGCTCATGACGAGGTTGCTCACGTTGAGCCGCGCGAATTCTATCTGGCGGGGCTTTGGCGAAAAACCGAGGTTTATCCCCACCCAGTCGTACAGCGGGCGGTGATCTTCAAATTCCAGCGTACAGATGGAATGCGTTACTCCCTGCAGGTAATCGCAGACGGGGTGAGCATAGTCGTACATCGGATAAATGCACCACGCGTCCCCCGTTCTGTGGTGCGTCCGGCGCAGTATCCTGTAAATGACGGGATCGCGCATATTGATGTTGGGAGAGGCCATATCTATCTTCGCCCGCAGGCATTTTTCGCCGTCGGCATATTTTCCCGCGCGCATTTCCTCAAAGAGTTTCAGGTTTTCCCCGACGCTCCTGTTCCGCCACGGGCTTTCCTTTCCGCCCTCGGTGAGAGAACCGCGCGAAGCGCTGATCTCCGCCGCGCTCATGTCGCAGACGAAAGCCTTGCCCTCCCTTATGAGCTGTACGGCATAACCGTAAATCTGTTCGAAAAAGTCGGAGGCGTAGGTTTCTTTATCCCATTCGAACCCCAGCCAGCGGATATCGTTTCTGATGGCGTCCACGAACTCCGTCTTTTCCTTGGACGGGTTGGTGTCGTCGAAAAAGAGGTTGCATTTACCATGATATTTTTCCTTGATGCCGAAGTTGATGCACATGCTCTTCGCGTGGCCGATATGCAGATATCCGTTCGGCTCGGGCGGAAAACGGGTATAAACGCCGCTCACCTTGCCGCTTTCAAGTTCTTCGTTGATGATCTGTTCGATAAAATTCGTCGTTTCTGCCATGGTTTTCAACCTGCCGTAGAAAGATTTTTATTCAGTATAGCACACTTTTACAAAATAAAAAAGCGAAATCGGCAAATTTTCGGCGTTTTTTTCGGCGGAAAGGCGCATTCGCTTGACTTAAACGGAAAACTGACATAAAATAGCAAAGAGAGAAAAAACAAGTAAGGACAAGTTCATGGAAGAGAAAAAAAGCGTTGTAACAATGGAAAAGCTGGTCAACCTCTGTAAGAGCCGCGGGATCATATTTCCCGGCAGCGAAATATACGGCGGTATGGGCAACACATGGGACTACGGCCCCGTAGGCGTGGAGATCAAAAACAACATCAAACGCGCCTGGTGGAAAAAATTCGTGCAGGAAAGCGACAACTCCTACGGCGTGGACGCGGCCATTTTAATGAACGCGCGCGTCTGGGACGCGAGCGGCCATACGGCGTCCTTTTCCGATCCGAAAATGGACTGCAAGGAATGTAAGACGCGCCACCGCGCGGACACCCTCATCGAGGCGCATTCGCACGGCGCGGTCAATCCCGACACCATGACCAACGAAGAGATGGAAAACTACATCAAGGAGCATAAAGTCTGCTGCCCGAAATGCGGCAAAAGCAACTTTACGCCGATCCGGCAGTTCAACATGATGTTCGAAACTTCCCGCGGCGTAACCGAAGAGGGGCAGAACAAAATTTACCTCCGCCCCGAAACGGCGCAGGGCGAATTCGTGAACTTTTTGAACGTGCAGCGCACCACGCGCGCCAAGGTGCCTTTCGGCATCGCGCAGGTGGGCAAGGCCTTCCGCAACGAGATAACGCCCGGCAACTTCATTTTCCGCACCATAGAGTTCGAGCAGATGGAGCATCAGTGGTTCTGCAAGGAAGGCACCGACCACGAATATTACGAGGAATACAAAAAAAAGGCGTGGGATTTCGTAATCTCGCTCGGTTTCAAGCCCGAACATCTGCGCTTTAAAGACCACGACAAGCTGGCGCACTACGCAAAGTCCGCCTGCGACATACAGTACCTCTTCCCCATCGGCTGGTCGGAACTCAACGGCATACACAACAGAACGGACTACGACCTTTCCCGCCACCAGGAATATTCGGGAAAGAGCATGCTCTACACCGATCCCGTTTCGGGCGAAAAGTATATACCCTACGTAATAGAATACTCCATCGGCGCGGACAGGCTGATGCTTGCCGTGCTCTCCGAGGCGTATGACGAGGAAACGCTCGAAAACGGCGAAACGCGCGTGGTCATGCACTTCCACCCCGCTCTCGCGGCTTACAAGTGCGCGGTTCTGCCCCTGCAGAAGAACCTTTCCGAAAAGGCGAAGGAAATCTATAAAAAGCTCTCTTCGGAATTTATGTGCGCCTACGACGAGGCCGGCTCCATCGGCAAACGCTACCGCAGACAGGACGAGATCGGCACGCCGTTCTGCGTAACCGTCGACTTCGACACGCTCGAAGACGGCACCGTTACCGTGCGCGACCGCGACACCATGAGCCAGATCCGTCTGCCGGCGGACGAAGTCGCCCCCTTCATTCAAAAGGCGATAAAACTTTAACGCAAACGGCAAACGCCCCCGAAAATTCGGGGGCGTTTCTGAAAGTAAAAAAGGAGTTCCCGCGGAACCCCTTTTTCTTTTTTATTCCGTCCGCAAGGCGACGACGGGATCTTTCTTGGACGCGATCCGCGCGGGGATCAGCCCCGCTATGAGCGTCAGCACGAAACTGATGACCACGAGCAGCAGCGCGTGCAGCGGCTTCAAAATGACGAGCGACCCCACGTCCGCAATCAGCGAACCTAAAATCAGATTGAGCGGGATCGACAAAAGGTAGGTAACGCCTATGCCGATCAGCCCCGCGAACAGGCCGATAAGGAAGGTTTCCGCGTTGAATACGTTGGCGATATCGAATTTAGAGGCACCGAGCGAGCGCAACACGCCGATCTCCTTCGTGCGTTCGACGACCGATATATAGGTGATGATGCCGATCATGACGCTGGATACGACGAGCGAGATGGACGTGAACGCGATAAGCACGTAGCTGACGGCGTTGACCATGGTATTGAGCATGCCGAACATCATATCCATCATGTCGGAATACGCGATAATGCGTTCGTCGCCCTCCTCAAACTGGGCGTTCCAGTTGTCTATATGCTGTTTGATGACCTTTTTGCTGTCGAAATCGCGCGCGTAAACGCTGACCGTGGCGGGCACGCTGTTGCCCGCGAGCATCCGCAGCGAATACGGCGTCTTGTAATAATCGGAATCGGGGTTGGAAGCGAGCATGTCGTTGATGATTTCCACCCTTTCACCGTTCTGCACCTTCTGCACGAGCTCGCTGTCCTTGTTCATTTCCAGCACGTGCTCGGTGAGCGCCGTCGTATATGCGATGCCCGTATCCAGCACGCCGCTGTCCACGTTTTCCTTGACGCGGACCACGCCCACGATATCGAGCTTTTCAAATCCTTCGCGGTCGGCCGCAGCCGAAGGCTGCACCTTAGTGTGATAGCCGTCGGGCGCCTCCACGTAGGCGAGAGAGTTGTCCGCCAGATACAATTTATCTTTGCCCACGATCTCCGAAAAGTCTATTTCCGTCGTGCCGTCGAAGGAAAAATCGCCCTTTTCGTTCACCGTGCCCCCCACGTAGCCGAGGAGCAGCAGGGTGATGTCGCTGATTCTGTTATACTGGTCCACGACGAGCACGACCTGGTTGTAATCCTCGTCCCTGAACGTCGGCCAGTCGCCGTAAATAAGGTCGTACTGCTCCTTGATCAGATCTTCGCTGTCGGGCATTTCCGTAATGGTGGGGATATAAGAGCGTATCGTTTCCACGCTGATCATGCTGCCGATCTCGCTCGAAGTGAGCATTCCCTCGAAACTTGCCTCGAGCATCTGCACGACGGTGTCTATCGCGGAAAAATTCTCGCTTTCGTTGATGGTGATGTCCGAAAACACGTATTTATTCATATCGAACCCGTAATCGTATTGTATGGAATAATACAGTTCGGGATCCAGCTGTTTGAGATAGTCGAGAAAGCTCACGCCGTCGTCGTTCTCGCCGAGCAGGTCGTTCGCCTTGAGCATGCCCGTCAGCTTTTCGAAAGCCTCCTGCACGAAGACGTTGTCGAGTTCGGGGAACTCCTCCACCGTTTCGTTTTCGTAGATGTCCTGAAAAGAGGACAGATCGACCGAACTTTCCGAAATGGTGAGCGGATACGCGGACAGCGTATCCGTCTGCATGCGGGACATGTAGATGTTAAAGCCGTTGGAAAGCGCGAGCACGAGCGCCACGCCGATGATGCCGATGCTGCCCGCAATGCTCGTCAGCGCCGTGCGGGCCTTTTTGCTGAACAAGTTCCTGAGCGAAAGCGAAAACGCCGTCTTATAGCCCATTCTCGGCTTTTTCGCGCGTTTCTGCACGAAGTCTTCGTCCTCGGTATAGGGATCGGTGTCGTCCACCTTTTCGCCGTCGAGAAAGCGTATGATGCGGGTGGAATACTTTTTTGCAAGTTCGGGGTTGTGCGTTACCATGATGACGAGGCGGTCCTTGGCGACTTCTTTTAAAAGCTCCATGACCTGTATGCTCGTTTCGGTATCGAGCGCGCCCGTCGGTTCGTCCGCCAGGATAACCTCGGGATTATTGATGAGCGCGCGGGCGATCGCCACCCTCTGCATCTGCCCGCCCGAAAGCTGGTTCGGCTTTTTGTGGACCTGATTTTTCAGCCCCACTTTTTCGAGTACGGCGAGCGCGCGTTCGCGGCGCTCCGCCTTGCCCACCCCCGAAATCGTGAGCGCGAGCTCCACGTTGGCGAGAATGGTCTGGTGCGGGATCAGGTTATAGGACTGAAAGACGAACCCTATGCTGTTGTTTCTGTACGCGTCCCAATCCTTGTCGGTATAATTTTTCGTCGACTTTCCCTCGATCACGAGATCGCCCGACGTATAGCGGTCCAGCCCGCCGATGATGTTCAGAAGCGTCGTTTTGCCGCAGCCCGACGGGCCGAGGACGGAAACGAATTCGTTGCGGCGGAAGTCTACGCTCACGCCCTTGAGCGCCGCGACTTTATTTTCCCCTTCCCCGTAATCCTTGACTATGTTTTTCAAACTCAGCATGTTGTTACCTCGGAAATTTACCTTAAATTTACTTACCTTTCTTGAGATTTTCAGTATTTTATCGCCGCCGCGTCAAATTGTCAAGCGATTTAATGAGCCCTCAACGAAATTTACCTTTATTTTACGTTTGCTCACCGCATAGGCCGCGGCCTCTTCCAAGCCGCCGTCGTTCACCGTCTGGTCCTGCGCGGTCAGAAAGAGAGAAACCTCCTTTTCCTCTTCGGGTTCGATCGTTACCACGACGGTGCCGTTCACGTCCGTTCTGTAAACGGCGGCGCCGACGTTTTCAAACCTTGTCAAAACGTCGGCATCGGGCAAGCCGTAGGAATTGCCCGCGCCCACGCTCACGACGGCGTATTTCGGCTGCATGAATTCGATGAACGCCGCCGAATTGCTCCCGTGCGTGGCCGAGCCGTGGTGCGCCGCTTTATATACGTCCACGCCGCCCTCGAAGTTCACGGAATAATATCCGCCCTCGCCGTCGGAGAACATATTGTTGTAAACGCCCGCCTCGTAATTTTCCATCACGCGTTCGGCCGGCTCGCCGACGACGTCGCCCGTGAACACGATCTTTTTGCCCATGTATTCGAGATAGGTGATCGGCGAAACGGCGTTTTTCTGCGCCGCAGAGGGGCTTTTCGCGTGGTTCAGCTCCCAGTATTCGCCTTTGGGATTGTCTTTATCGAGCGGCGAGAGAAAGGCCATGAAAAAATCGTCCGTTTCGTTCTCGCTGTCTATGACCTCGCCCATTTCGGAATACACGACTTCGCACGCCTTCCGCTCTCCGTCCGGCGCGGTATACGTTTCCTTTCCGAGGGCCGCGAGGAAATTCGCGTATACTTTCGTCGTGATCACGCCAGATCGGAAGA
>UQZE01000018.1 GCA_900545325.1 uncultured Eubacteriales bacterium | reverse complement strand
GAGTTCAGACGTGTGCTCTTCCGATCTCCGCGATCATGGAGCCGATCTGCTGGTCGCCGCCGAGCGGACCGCTTTTCATGCGCGTGATGTTCAAGCCCGTTTCGCCCATGATGAGCGTGCCCGTGGTACCCGTGGCGAACAGCTCGTGCTGCGCTAATACGTCCTTATATTTCACCGCGAAATCGATCATCTGATTTTTCTTTTTGTCGTGTGCTATCAACGCTATCCTCATAAGTTTCTCCTGTTTTTATATTATATCAGTTTTTTTCGGAAATTTCCACTCTTTTTTCTATTTTGCGAAAAGTTCGGTCGAAAGGTATCTGTCCCCCGTATCGGGCAGCATCACCACGACGTTTTTCCCCGCGTTTTCCGCACGGGCGGCCACGACCGCCGCGGCATACAGCGCCGCGCCCGAAGATATGCCTGCGAGCACGCCCTCCTTTTGCGCGAGCTCCCGCGCGCAGGCGTACGCGTCCTCCTCCTTCACGGCGGCTATCTCGTCGATCAAACTTACGTCGAGATTTTCCGGCACGAATCCCGCGCCTATGCCCTGCAGGTTGTGTTTTCCCTTCACGCCCTTGCTGAGCACGGGAGAACGGAAGGGTTCCACGGCGACGATCTTAGTATCCGCGCGCTCTTTCAGATAACGTCCCGCGCCGCTCAGCGTGCCGCCCGTGCCCACGCCCGCAACGAAAAAATCGACCGCGCCGTCCGTATCGGCATAAATTTCCGGTCCGGTGGTTTCGTAGTGCGCGCGCGGGTTCGCGGGATTGTCGAACTGCCCCGCGATCACGCTGCCCGCGATCTTACCGCGCAGTTCTTCCGCCCTTTCGATGGCGCCGCTCATGCCCTTCGCACCCTCGGTCAGCACGAGCTCGGCGCCGTAAGCTTTCAGGAGCAGGCGGCGTTCCTCGCTCATGGTTTCGGGCATGGTCAAAATCAGCCTGTATCCGCGCGCCGCGCAGAGCGACGCGAGGCCTATGCCCGTGTTGCCGCTCGTCGGCTCTATGATCGTTCCGCCCTTTTTCAAGCCCTTTTTCTCCGCGTCCGCCAACATGTAGAGCGCCGCGCGGTCTTTTACGCTCCCCGCGGGATTGAGGTATTCCAGCTTGGCCAGAATGCGCGCTTTCGCGCCCCGCCCCGCGGCGAAGTTTTTTACGTCCAGAAGCGGCGTGTTCCCGATGAGTTCCGCCGCGTTATCGTATATTTTCATCTCGTCTGTCCCGTTCCCTTGCAGTAAAATTTTGTAGTGGTGAGCGCCTTGAGGCCCATCGGACCGCGCGCGTGCAGTTTCTGCGTGCTGATGCCGATCTCCGCCCCCAGCCCGAACTCAAAACCGTCCGTAAAGCGGGTGGAGGCGTTCCAGTACACAGCGGCGGCGTCCACGCCGTCCATAAATCTTCGGGCGTTTTCGGCGCTTTCCGTAACGATGGCCTCGCTGTGTCCCGTATTGTATCTGTTGATGTGCGCGATCGCCTCTTCGAGCGAATCCACCGTCTTGACGGAAACGATCGCGTCGAGATATTCCGTGCCGTAGTCCTCCTCCGAGGCGGCCTTGCAGTCCGCAAGCACTTTGCGGGCGCGCTCGTCCGCGCGGATTTCCACGTTCTTTTCTTTCAGCCTCGCCGCGACGGCGGGCAGCACGCGCGCGGCGGCCTTTTCGTGCACAACGATGGATTCGCAGGCGTTGCATACGCCGTAGCGCTGCGTTTTCGCGTTATAAACGATATCGGCGGCCATCTTTGCGTCCGCGCTCTCGTCGATATAGACGTGGCAGTTGCCCGTGCCCGTTTCGATAACGGGCACGGAAGAATTTTCCGTAACCGTTCTGATAAGCCCCGCACCGCCCCGCGGTATGAGCAGATCGACGTATTTGTCGAGGCGCATAAAGTCCCGCGCCGTTTCGCGAGAGGTGTCCTCTATGAGCTGTACGGCGTTTTCGTCCGCGCCGCACTTCGCGAGCGCCCTGCGGATCGCCCCGACTATGGCGATGTTGGAACAGATCGCGTCCGACCCGCCGCGCAGGATCACGGCGTTCGCTGTCTTGAAACACAGTCCGAACGCGTCCGCCGCAACATTGGGGCGCGATTCGAAAATGATGCCGATCACGCCGAACGGCACCCGCTTTTCCTCTATTTCCAAGCCATTTTCCTTCCGATACGAATAAACGACTTCGCCGAGCGGGGAAGGCAGCTCCGCGACCTGCCGCAAGCCCTCAGCGATATCCTCAATGCGCTTTTCACTCAGGCGCAGCCTGTCTATGAGCGAGGCCTTCACCCCCCGTTCTTCGGCGTTTTTCACGTCCTTTTCGTTGGCGCCGAGTATTTCCGCCGCGTTTTTTTCCAGCTCCGCGGCGATAAAGACGAGCGCGTCGTCTATCTTTTTCTTACTCAGTTTTCCCAGCGCCGCCGCTGCGGCTCCGGCTTTGATTCCCATGTTTTCAAGCGCGTTCATCGGTGAACACCTCCCCGTTTTTTATCGTGATCACGACGTCGGCCTCTTTTTCCGCCGCCGATTTATGCGTTATCAGCACCACCGTCCTGCCGCCCAGCCTGCGCAGATTTTCGAGCAGACGGCCCTCCGTTTCCGCGTCGAGCGCGCTCGTCGCCTCGTCGAGAAAGAGCACGGGCGCCCCCGTCAGGAGAGAGCGCGCGATGGCGAGCCGTTGAACCTGCCCTTCGCTGAGTCCGAAGCCGTTTTCCCCCACGGGAGTGTCCAGACCTTCGGGCAGGGCGCAAGCGAATTCCGCCGCCGCCGTTTCAAGGGCGCGCGCGACGTCTTCTTCCGCGGCGTTCTCATTTAAAAAGAGCAGGTTTTCGCGCACCGTGCCCGAAAAAAGCATGTTTCCCTGCGGCACGTAGGCAAACAGCCCGGAGGAGGCCGAAGCCCGCCGTCCCGCCGCCGTTTCGAAATACACTTCGCCCCTTACGGGCCGATACACGCCGAGCGCAAGTTTCAAAAGCGTGCTCTTGCCTATGCCCGACTCGCCCTTGATCACGGCGAACTGCCCCTTCTTTATCTTCAAATTTACGTTTTCCAGCACGGGTTCCCGCCCGTAGGAAAAGTACACGCCGTCGAACACGATGGCTTTTAAGCCGCCGTAAAACGCGGACGTTTCTTCCTTTTTCCTCTTTTCTTCGGGATATTTTTCCAGTTCCATCAGCCGTTCGGCGGAGGCCAGCATGGTAAAATAACGCGGGGCCGCGCCGCTCAGCGCGATGACGGGCATCTGTATCTGCCCGATCAGCTGCAGCATGGCGGCGAGCGTGCCGTAATCGGTTTCTCCGCGGAAGATGGCGAACACGCCGAGGATCATCGCCGCAACGTAAAACACGCGGAACGCTATGTCGAAACACTCCGTGCCGAGCACCGACACCCTGTTGCGGCGCAGATATTTGTCGCGGTAATCGCCGAGGAGCTTTTCGCCCTTCGCGGCGAATTTATCCTCCGCCTCGAACACCTTAACGGCCAGCAGGTTTTCCACCGATTCCTGCGTAAACTCGCGCGAACGTCCGTCCGCCTCCCGCATTTCCGTATGGAGCCCTTTCAATTTCTTTCTGAACGCCATCGCCACGAAAAAAGCGACGACGCATGCCGCCAGCAGTATGGCGGTAAAAATCGGCGAAAGCACGAAGAGCGCGGCCGCGGTGAATATCAGCCTGCTCGCCGCGGAGGCGAGGCTCGGCAGGATCGCGGAGGCGCCGTCCGCAACGATGGAAGCGTCCGTGAAAACTCTGTTCAGTATATCGCCGCTGTGGTATTTTGCAATTTCGCCGTATCTGCCGCCGAGCACCGCGCGGAATGCGCGTTTCCGCAGGCTGATCTCGGTGCGGGTCCGCATGTTTTCCCGCATGAAACCGAGCGTGAGTTTCAGCGCGCACTGCAGACATACCGTAGCCGCGAGCAGGACGGAACATCTGACGATATGCGCATATGCGGCGTTTTCCGCGGTGGCCGCGTTTATGATCTCTCTTACCGCGAGCGCGAAGAGCACCGCGAGCGCCGCCTGCGCCACGCAGAACACCAGCACGAAAGCCAGCGCGGCCCCCTGCCCTTTCATGCCCGCCTTTATCCATTTCAGCGTAACGCCGTCTTTCATTTTTTACCCCCTTTGAAGGTAAAGAAGAGTTTCAGCGTAACGCGTTTGATAAAAGGATGCCTGCGCAGAAACAGCGCGCGGCGGCACCCCTTTTTATCGCCTGCGTCGACGAATTTTTTCCCCTTGTAAAACCCCTTCATCACGCCGACGATCTGCCCGTCGGCCACAAATTCTTCCCGAAACTGCGAATCGCCGCAGACGACGTATCCGCCGTCCCGAAAGCCGACCACGCGGTGCAGCACGTACTGTCCGTCCGCCCGTTTATAGAGCGGCACGTCGTACAAATTGAGTTTTCCCTCCCTGGGCAGGACGAGCACGGCTTGTCCCTCGTGCCGGAGCGTGGGCCACATGCTGTTCCCGCCAGGGACGAACACCAGCATGCCGTCGCGCTCAAGAATGCCCGCGTAATCGTTTTGCATGTTTTCATTTTAACATCACGCGGCGAATTTGTCTATACTTTGCGGCCGAATTTTTCGATTTGCCGCGATATGACTTCATAAATATCCCCCGCGCCCAGCGCCAGAACGGCGTCCGCGGCCTCCGCGCGCAGGCGGACGGCCTGCAGAAGCCGCCCTTCGTCCTCCGCGTAAACGGCGTCGCCGCCCGCTTTTTTCAGTTCGAGATATAGGGTGTACGCGCTGCCCTCCGCGTCGTATTTTTCCCGCGCGGGATAGGTCGCGTAAACGACGCAGGTCTTTCCCCTGAGCGCGGCGACGAAATCCTTCATCAAAAGCTTTGTGCGCGAATATGTATGCGGCTGAAA
Source organism: uncultured Eubacteriales bacterium (assembly GCA_900545325.1). GTDB lineage: Bacteria > Bacillota > Clostridia > Christensenellales > Borkfalkiaceae > UMGS775. The sequence goes on along the minus strand of UQZE01000018.1, from coordinate 15,204 downwards.
GATCACGAGGGGATTTTTCACCGGCGAAAGCGCCGAAACGATCTCTTTCGGATGATGCGCGTAATCGGCTATCACCTTTTTCCCGAACAGCTCGCCGATCGTTTCCCAGCGGCGTTTCACGCCCTTGAAATCCTCCACGCCGCGCACGGCCTCCGCCGTCGAAACGCCGCACTGCCGCGCCGCCGCGACCGCCGCGAGCGCATTGTAAACGTTATGCCGTCCCTCCGTTTTCAGGCGAACGCGCCCCTGCCGTATGCCGTATTCCACCAGCGTGAACGAATACCGCCCGTCCTCCGAACGCACGTCCTCGCAAGTGTACATAGCCGCATTTTTCATGCCGAAGGTAACGAAATTGCGCCCCGCCGCGCGCACGGCGTTTTCGTCGTCGGCGTTGACGACGGCGATCCCCTCCGCGGCAAATTCGCGGTACGCCCCGACGAGGTGATCCAAATCGCCGTAACATTCGAGATGGTCGTTGTCGATATTTAAAATGACGGCCACGTCGGGCGTCAGATATAAAAAGTTACGCTTATACTCGCAGGCTTCCGTCAGAAAGATATCCCTGCCGAAAGTAAAGTTGCCGTAATCGGAATCCTCGCCGCCGATCAGCGAAGTCGCGCTCTTGTTTGCGCAGGCGAACACGTGTGCGAGCATGGCGGTGGCGGTCGTCTTGCCGTGGCAGCCGCTCACCGCGACGGAAAGATCGTGCGCCTGCTCCACGCAGCGAAGAAATTCCGCGCGTTTCATCAGCAGTTTCTGATTGTCGCGCGCAAACAGGTATTCGGGATTATCCTCGGAAATGGCGGAGGTATACACCACGGCGTCCGCGCCCTTGGCGTTTTTCCGCGCGTGTCCTATCGATATCTTCGCGCCGAGCGCGGCCAGCTTTTTGACCTGTTCGTTTTCGGCCGTATCCGAGCCGCTCACCTTGATCCCGCACCGCAGGGCATACTGCGCGAGCGCGCTCATGCCGATGCCGCCGATCCCTATAAAGTGCAGTTTTTCCGTCTGAGACAAAATTCGACAACGTTCCATACGGTATATTATGAAAATGCAGTAAAAAATTTGCTTTTTTTGAGGATTTTTTTGCTAAATTTTAAAAAAAGTATTGAAATGCCGATAGAAGTATGATAAAATATTATCACAATATGGATAAGGACGGTACTGAACATGAAAATCACTGACGTGCGCGTGCGGATAGTCAAGAAGGACGACAGCAAGTTAAAGGCGGTCGCTTCCGTGACGTTCGACGATTGTTTCGTTATTCACGACATCAAGATCATCGAGGGCAGCGACGGCCCGTTTATCGCCATGCCTTCGAGAAAGACCAACGACGGCGAATACAAAGACATAGCGCACCCGATCAAGCAGGAAACGCGTGAGGAAATCATCAAGGCTATCCTTGCGGCTTACGCGGAAGAAAAAAACAAAGAAGCAGAATAACGGACCTGAGGTCCGAAAAAAGGGGTACACAAGATGAACCGCAACGTAACAGTATTCGAACACCCTTTGATCACGCACAAAATATCTCTCATGCGCGACGAGAACACTTCTTCCAAACAGTTCCGAGAACTCGTGGAAGAGATAGCCATGCTGATGGCGTACGAAGTGTTCCGCGACCTCCCGCTGAAAGACGTGACCATCAAGACGCCCGTTTCCGAAGCCACCGTAAAGGTGCTTTCCTGCAAGGACGTGGCGATCGTGCCCATTCTCCGCGCGGGGCTCGGCATGACGGGCGGAATTCTCAATTTGTTTCCGACGGCGAAAGTGGGACATATCGGCCTGTACCGCGACGAAAAGACGCTCGAACCGCACGAATATTACTGCAAGCTCCCCGCCGACATCGCAAACCGACAGGTCGTGCTGGTCGATCCCATGCTTGCGACGGGCGGCAGCGCCAACGCCGCGGTGAATTTTCTGAAAGCGCGCGGCTGCAAGGACGTTAAATTCATGTGCCTTATCGCGGCGCCTGAAGGGATCAAGGCGTTTACGGACGCGCATCCCGACATACCGCTGTACTGCGCGGCGCTCGACGAAAAACTGAACGAATCGGGCTATATCGTGCCCGGCCTCGGGGACGCGGGCGACCGCATTTTCGGGACGAAATAAATAAAAAAAAGACTATTTGCCTCCGCATAGACGGGGGCAATTTGAATTTACGGAGAAATTCATGATACTCGAAACTAAAAGACTTATTTTAAGAGAAATGACAAAGGGCGATTTCGGCGCGCTGACCGATATGTTGTATGACGAAGAGGTCATGTACGCATATGAGCACGCGTTCACCGAAGAGGAAGCCGAAGCATGGCTGAACAACCAGCTCAAACGGTACGAAAAGGACGGTTTCGGACTTTGGGCGGTCATACTCAAAGAAACGGGCGAAATGATCGGACAATGCGGCCTCACGAAACAGCAGACGCCCGAAAAAGAAGTGCTGGAAGTAGGTTATCTCTTCAGAAAGAAATTCTGGCACAAGGGCTATGCGACCGAAGCGGCGGCCGCCTGCAAGAACTATGCCTTTGAAAAATTGGGCGCGGAAGAAGTGTATTCCATCATACGGGACAACAACCTGCCGTCGCAGAACGTGGCGAAGCGCAACGGCATGAAAGCCGCGGGCAGTTTCGTGAAACATTATTACGGGATCGACATGCCGCATATCGTTTTCAAGGCGGAAAAGTAAAAACGCCGCTACTTTGCGGCGAGGAAAACATATCTTTTTTTCAAACGCCCGCTTGACAAAACAATATCGTCCGAATAAGAGCGCACGCTTTTAAAATACTTTTTTAACGCGGCGTCCAGGCGGGCGGGCGTCCACGCGTACGTATAATAATCGAATTCGCCTTTGCCGGGGACGGCGAGCCGATCTTTTTGCGGCCCGCGTCCGTCGTTTTCGTAAAGTTCGGTCAAAAAACTGCCTTTTTTCGTCAAATGCGCATATACGCATTGCAGCATGGAAGAAAAATCCGTCGGAGAAAATTCGGCTATATTGTTCTGAACCAAAAAAATCAGATCAAATCGTTTGCGAAGGGAAAAATTTACCGCGTCTGCCGTAAAAAATTCCGCGCCCGAACCTGTGTTTTGCGCAAAGCGGTTTGCGAATTCAACGAGTTCGTCCGCAAAATCGATGCCGCAAGCGCACGCGCCCGATTTCTCGATCGCAAAAGATATGCGGCCGTTGCCGCAGCCGATTTCCAACGTACGGCATCCGCGAAAAATCAAATTATCAAAAATCGGCCGCAGTCTTTCAAACAATTTTTCCGAACGCGGCGAAAACGGCAGGTCTTCCGCGCGCACCCCCGCAGCGTTGTAAAATGCGCGATTATTCATATAACCACCTCTGCACTTATCATAACACACACCGTAAAAAAAGTCAAAATGCATTTTCCAACCGACGGTTGGAAAAGTTCTAACGTCGTTTGTTGGAAAAAACGCCTTCCCGTTGTATAATAGAGGCAACGAAAAACAAGGAGAACTCATATGAACGATTTCGGCAGATTTTTATATGCCCTGCGCAAGCGGCAAGGCTGGACGCAGACCGAACTTGCCGACAAGCTCGGCGTAACGAATCAAGCGGTATCCAAATGGGAAAACGGAGATTCTTTTCCCGATACGGGGCTTCTCGTTCCGATTTCCGAGTTGTTCGGCGTGAGCGTTGACGAATTGCTTAAGGGAAAATACGGCGACTGCGCGGCGGACTCGAACGCAACGCAAGAACAGGCGCCGACCGTCGGCGCAACGGCGGACGAAAAAGAAGTAAACGGCGAAACGCCGTCGCAGCCTGCGGCGGTCGTAAAAATAAAACGGGCGCACCGCGGCAGAAGAAAGATCGTATCCGTATTCGACGGAGCTATCATGCTCAGCGCATTTTTCGCTTTTTTGCTGCTCGGCATACTCGGCGGACACTGGCACCCCGGTTGGATTGCTTTTCCCGTCGGCATATGTTTATGCGCGCTGCTCGGCGCGATCGACGACGCCGCGAACGGCGGAGGCGCTTCCCGTTTCAGCGGTTTCGTAATGCTCGCTGCCCTCGTAACGTTTTTACTGCTCGGCGCCGTCCGCGGACTTTGGCATCCCGGCTGGGTTGCGTTTCCCGCAGGCATCGTTCTCTGTTCTGCACTCGGCGCAATAGACGACTTGATAAAGAATAAATAAAAGGAGAGCGATTGCTCTCCTTTTCGGTTATTTTGCGAATTCCGTCGCGCGCCATTCCCTGATGACGTTGACTTTGATCTGTCCGGGATATTCGAGTTCGCTTTCGATCTTCTTCGCAATCTCTTTCGCGAGGAACAGCGTCTGCGAATCGTCCACCTGCTCGGGTTTGACCATCACGCGGATTTCCCGTCCGGCCTGTATGGCGTAGCACTTGTCCACGCCTTTGAAATCGCCTGCGAGTTCTTCGAGCTTCTGCAGTCTTTTCACATAGTTGGTCGTGGTTTCCCTTCTCGCGCCGGGGCGTGCGCCCGATATCGCGTCCGCAGCGGCTACGAGCACCGCTTCTATGGTCTTGGGTTCAACGTCGCCGTGATGCGAAAGGATCGCGTTGACGACTACGTGGTTTTCTTTATACTTTTTCGCAAGGTCCGCGCCGATCTGCATGTGCGTGCCTTCGACTTCGAAGTCCACCGCCTTGCCAAGATCGTGCAGCAACCCCGCGCGTTTCGCCAGATTTACGTCTACGCCGAGTTCGGCCGCCATCGTGCCGGCAAGGTGCGCCACCTCAAGCGAGTGCCTCAGCACGTTCTGCCCGTAACTCGTTCTGAATTTCAAACGGCCGAGCAGCTTGATGATTTCGGGATGCAGGCCGAACAGACCGCATTCGAACATTGCGTTTTCTCCGTACTGCTTGATCTCCGCGTCGAGTTCTTTTTTGACTTTCTCCACCGTCTCTTCTATTCTCGCGGGGTGAATGCGTCCGTCCGCGATGAGTTTTTCGAGCGCGATGCGGGCTACTTCCCTTCTCACAGGGTCGAAACCCGATAAAATGACCACTTCGGGCGTATCGTCTATGATGAGTTCGATGCCCGTGGCGTTTTCAAGCGTTCTGATATTGCGCCCCTCTCTGCCGATGATACGCGCCTTCATGTCGTCGTTCGGCAGGGGAACTACGGAAACGGTTATTTCCGTCGCCTGTTCCGTACTGCATTTCTGAATGGCGAGCGAAATGATCTCTTTCGCCTTTTTGTCCGCCTCTTCCTTGGCGTCGCTTTCAATCTGCCTTACGAGGCCGACGGCGTCTTTCTTCGCCTCGTCCTCCATGGCCGCGACGAGTTCGGCTTTCGCCTCGTCCCGCGACATCTGGGAAATCTTTTCGAACTGCAGGAGCATCTGCTCGTGCTGCCCACGGATCTCCTCGAGCTTTTTGTCGACCTCAGCTTCCTTGTTTTTCAGGTTCTGCTGCTGTCTCGTCACCTCTTCGTTCCGCTTCAGTAAATTGTCTTCCTTCTTGTCGAGGATCTCCTCTTTCTGCACAAGACGGTTTTCCAGTTTCTGAATTTCCGCGCGCTTTTCTTTCGATTCGCGCTCGAACTCGTTGCGAAGCTTCAACTCCTGTTCTTTCGCTTCTAAAATTGCTTCCTTTTTAATGGCCTTACTTTCGACACGCGCGTCGTCGAGCATTTTTCTCACGACGGTGTCGATTTCCCCCAAACGCTTGTCGGTCTTTTTCTTCTGCAGGAACAATCCCAAAAAGAACAGGCCGACACCCACTGCAATTACGGCGCCGATCAATATGCCGATCCATGCGCCGGTCGACATCAAGAACAGGGAGCTTGCGAATTTCATTGCCATACTTTAAGCCTCCTGTTGACTGCGGATAATTTTTTATCCTTATTTATTTTATAATATTTGTTGGCGTTTGTCAATCGAATACGTTATTTCTTCATATTTGCGGCTTCGCGGATTTTGGATTCTATCTCGTTTGAAATTTCCGCGTTGGCTTTGAGGAAATCGCGCGTCTTGTCGCGCCCCTGCCCGATCTTTTCCCCGTTATAGGAAAACCATGCGCCGCTCTTTTCCAGAACGCCGTAATTCACGCCGAGATCGATAAGACAGCCTTCCCTGCTGATTCCCTCGCCGTAGATGATATCGAACTCCGCCGTCTTGAACGGGGGCGCCAGCTTGTTTTTGACAACCTTCGCCTTGGTGTGGTTGCCGAACTGTCCGTCGGTATCCTTGAGCGCGTCCGCCTTTCTCACGTCCAGGCGCACGCTGGCGTAGAATTTGAGCGCCTTGCCGCCGGGGGTGGTTTCGGGATTGCCGAACATAATGCCCACCTTTTCGCGCAGCTGGTTGATAAAGATGACGCAGGTCTTGCTCTTGTTGGTGATGCCCGCGAGCTTTCTGAGCGCCTGCGACATTAGCCTGGCCTGCAGACCGACGTGCGATTCGCCCATTTCGCCTTCTATTTCCGCTTTCGGGGTGAGCGCCGCCACCGAGTCCACGACGATGATGTCCACCGCGCCGCTCCGTATGAGCGAATCGGTGATGTCGAGCGCCTGCTCGCCCGTGTCGGGCTGGGAAACGTACAGCTCGTCGAGGTTCACGCCCAAATTTTTGGCATACACGGGATCGAGGGCGTGCTCCGCGTCTATAAACGCCGCAATGCCGCCCAGTTTCTGCGCTTCCGCAATGGCGTGCAGGGCGACCGTGGTCTTACCCGAAGACTCCGGTCCGTATATCTCTATGATCCTGCCGCGCGGCATGCCGCCGATGCCGAGCGCGACGTCGAGCGCCAGACAGCCCGAGGGAATGACCTCAATCGTCGTATCGCCCGCGCTGTCGCCGAGGCGCATGATCGCGCCCTTGCCGTATTGTTTTTCGATCTGAACCAAAACGCTTTCCAGCGCTTTCGCCTTGCCGTCGTCCGTCTTTTTCTTCTCTTCCATGATTTCTCCTTTCGTCTTCTATTCCGAACCGCCCGCTCTCAAATGCGTTATCGCAAAGAAAAGCGCGGTATTTTTCGCAGTTTCCGTGATTTCCTCGCGGTCGCCCGCGAAATTCAGTTTGTGTATGTGCAGCCCGGCTCTGTCGCCCACGGCGATAAAGCACAGCCCCACGGGCTTTTTTGTATCGTCCGACTTCGGACCTGCGATCCCCGTCGTGGCGACGGCGATATCCGTATCTCCGTCGCGGAGCAGCCCCGCGGCCATTTCGTACGCGGTCTGCGTGCTGACCGCGCCGTAGTTTTGCAGCGTTTCCGCGCGCACGCCCAGCCTCGTCTGTTTGGCGTGGTTGCTGTACGCCACGACGCCTTCGTTGACGACGGCGCTCGCCCCCGGCACCGATATGAGCGAAGCCGCCACCCGCCCCGCGGTGAAACTTTCCGCAAAGGCGATCTTTTTGCGGTGCAGGGACAGCAGATCGAACAGGCATTTGGACAGGCCGACGTCCTCTTCCGCATAAATTTTATCTTTCAGCGAGGAAACGAGAAAGCGTATGGCATCGTCGGCGAGCATTTTCGGCGTGTTGCTGTCGTACACGACGTTGAGCCTCACGTCCGAATGATCGCGCTCTACGTTGAATTTCAGCTTGTTTTTCGCCATTTTGCCCGTTTTGCGGAGCACTTCTTCCAGCTCATCCTCTTTTACGCCGAAAAGTTTGAGCGTGAGTTTATCGTAGCGTATTTTGTATTTCTTTTCAAAGTAAGGCAGAATATAGGTGCTGCACATGGCGCCGAACGCCTCGGGGCGGTTTGGCAGCAGGGTGATGGTGTAATCGCCTTCCGCCAGAAACCCCTGAAAGACGCCGTTGAAGTTGGGAATGACCGTACTGCCCTCGGGCAGGAGCGCGTATTCCGAACCGCCCGCGTTCCCCGTTCTGTCGTTGTATTCCTGTATGAATTTTCTCGCGTTTTTGTTTTCTTCCAGACTGACGCCCAGCTTTTTCGCGAGAAATCCCTTGATATCGAAAGTAACTTCGTCCGAACAGAGCACGATAACGTTCGTGAACGCCGCCTTTTCGAGCTCGTCCAGCCGCCGCTTGAAACCGAGATCGTCCTTGACCGACAGCACGGAAATGTCGTCCACGCGGATACCGCCCGCGTTGAACGCCCACACCAGGCTTTCCTCGGCGGTGCGTTCGTAATTCTGTTCGGTATCTCTGAAACTGATGAGCGCCGTTTTCATTTTTCTTTTTTCTCTTCTTTGAGAACTTCCCTGTTTTTCACCACGTAATTCACGCCCGAAACGACGGTGAGCGCCGCGGCAATGCCTAAAAGCACCAGCCCGACGATATTGACCGCAGGAACGTCCGCAAGGTCGCCCCCCACGAGCAGAACGACGACGGAAAAGTCCTGAAATACCGTTTTGATCTTGCCGATCTTATCGGCGGCGAGCACGAGCGAACGCGACGCGGCGACCGTCCTGAAACCGCTGACGATGAGTTCGCGCGCGAGTATGACGGCCACGGCGATGCCCCAGAGCGGCGGGAGTATTTGCGGAACGGTGAGCATGACGATAAACGCCGTGCTGACCAGCACCTTATCCGCGATGGGATCCAGAAATTTGCCGAGGTTGGTTACCATATTGTACTTTCTGGCAATGTGCCCGTCGAGAAAATCTGTGGCCGCGGCAAGCGCGAATACGGCCGCCGAAACGGTGTAATGATAGGGAAATTCGACGTAAAAAAGTACGACGAAAACCGGGATCATACAGATCCTCAGAACGGAAAGTTTATTTGGCAGATTCATTTTTCAAGCCTCTTATGCGTTGTATTTTCTCTCGTAGACCACGACGAGCTGCGCGCTGTCGCCCAGCGTTTTCACCTTGTGCACGCGCCAGCCGTCCTCCGCGGCCTTGTTCATTTCCTTTTCCACGGCTTTGAGTTTTTTGTAAACCGCAACTTTGTATTCGTATTCCTGCATGATCGCACCCCTTTTTAATTTATTTCTCCGAACAGGTCGTAGTCCTTATGCCCCGTAACGCGCACCCGCACGGTATCGCCCGCGCCGAAGTCTCCCACGCCCGTAAAGATGACTTTTCCGTCTATGTCGGGCGCGTTGAAATACGCCCTGCCCTCGTAACAAATGCCGTTGAAATTTTCAACGAGCACGTCGAACGTCTGCCCGCGCAGCGCCCGCAGTGTTTTCGCCACGACTTTTTTCTGCGCGGCGTATAATTTTCTGAGCCGAGCGTTCTTCACGCGCTCCGGCAGCTGGTTCTTCATTTTGGCGGCCGCCGTTCCTTCCTCTTTGGAATATTTGAAAAATCCCGCGTTGAACAGTTCGGCCTCTTCGAGAAAGCGCAGCAACGTTTCAAATGCCTGTTCGCTCTCGCCGGGGAATCCCGTGATGAACGTACTGCGCACGGCAATGCCGCGCACCCGTTCCTTTAACTTCTTTATGAGCGCAAGATAGCTTTTATACGTTCCCTTGCGGTTCATGCTCTTGAGAACGGCGTCGTCCGCGTGCTGCAAGGGTATGTCTATGTATTTCAGCACCTTATCGTTCGCGGCGATCTCGTCGATCAGCTCTTCGTTCACGCTTTCGGGATAACAATAAAGCAACCTTATTTTCCTTACGTTTTCCAACGCGGAAAGCTTTCTGATCAGCCGCACGAGATTTTCCCCGCCCGTAAGGTCGCTCCCGTATTTCGTAACGTCCTGCGCGACGAGCACGAGTTCCTTCACCTCGCCGAGTGCCGCCGCCTCCCGCAGGAGCTGATCCTCCCTGACCGAACGGTACGCTCCCCGTATCTTGGGGATCAGACAGTAAGTGCAAAAGTTGGAACAGCCGTCCGCGATCTTGAGATACGCGTGGTTGTCCGTCGTGCGCACGCGGCCGCAGTCCGGTTCGCCGCAGGGCGGGCCAACGATGTTCTGCCGCCCCGCCGCGTAGCTTTCCGAGATAGCGTCCGCAAGCCTGTCGTAATCGGAAATCCCCGCAAAAACGTCCACTTCGGGCAGTCCCTCCGCGAGTTCGGAAACGAATTTCTGCGGCAGACAGCCCGTAACCGCAAGTTTTTCGAGCTTTCCCGCCTCCTTCAGTTTGGCGCAGGAAAGGATTTCGTCTATCGCCTCTTTCCGCGACGCGTTCAGAAAGGCGCAGGTGTTGATGACTATGACTTCCGCGTCCTCCGGGTCGTTCGTAAGTTCGAACTTATCCTTGAGCCGCCAGAGCATTTTTTCGGTATCCACGCGGTTTTTATCGCAACCGAGGGATATCACGCCGAGTTTTTTCTTTTCCATAAATCAAAGCTGACCGTATTTTTCTTCGAATTCGTCTTTGGTGATGAGCACCTGCCGCGCGCGGCTTCCGTCGAACGGGGAGATGTAGCCCAAACGGTCCATCTTGTCGACGAGCGCGCCCGCCTTGGAATATCCCACGGAGAAACGCCGCTGCAGCATGGAGATCGACGCGCTGCCCGAATTGATTACGTGGCGCAGGGCGTCGACAAAGAGCTTGTCCTCGCTGAGGTCGCGTTCGTTGTCGCCGTCGTCCGCCTCCGTTTCCTCGGCCTGCGGGCTGATGGCCTTTTCGATGGCCGAGGCCGCGGCGTCGTTGAAATACGCCTCGTTGTGTTCCTTGATATAAGTTACCACGCTCTTGACTTCGGGCATGGATATGAACGAACCCTGTATGCGCTCGCATTTCGGCATCTGCGCGTTTTTATAGAGCATATCGCCGTTGCCGAGCAGTTTTTCCGCGCCGCCCTCGCTCAGGATCGTGATAGAGTCCATCGAATTGGACACGCGGAACGCGATACGGCTGGGCAGGTTGGCCTTGATGACGCCCGTGATGACGTCTACGGAAGGACGCTGGGTGGCGAGCACCAGATGAATGCCCGCCGCGCGCGCCTTGGCGGAAAGCGACATGATCTTTGCCTCGAGATCGCGCTTGTTGTACTGCATGAGGTCGGCCACTTCGTCCACGATGATGACGAGCTTGGGGATTTTCGCAACCGTTTCGCTTGCGATCGTTTCGTTGTACTCGTCGATATCGCGCACTTCGTTCTCGCGGAAGGTGGAATACCTGTTTTCCATTTCGTCCACCGCCCATTGCAGCGTGGCGATGGCCTTCTGCGCGTTGGTGATGATCTCGTCGATCATCAAATGCGGCAGGTGGTTGTATATCGTGAATTCGACCTGTTTGGGATCGATGAGTATGAGCCTTAACTCTTCGGGCGAATACTTCATGATCAGCGAAATGATCATGGAGTTCAGGCATACGCTCTTGCCCATGCCCGTCGCGCCCGCTACGAGGTAATGCGGGCCTTTCGCGAGGTTGTCCGTATACGCTTCGCCCACGAGGTTTTTACCCAGCGCGAACGTGAGCGCGCCCGACTTGTTTTTCCGGAAACTTTCCGATTCGAGTATATCGCGCAGGCCGACCATGGTCTTTACCTTGTTCGGCACCTCTATGCCGACGAGGTTCTTGCCCGGAATAGGCGCCTCTATCCTCACGCCGTTTTCCGATTCCAGGCGCATAGCGATATCGTCCGCGTGGTTCGGCACCTTTTTGACGGAAACGCCCGCGGGCAGGGACAGCTCGTAGCGCGTTACCGTAGGGCCGTGCACGAAGTTGACCACCTGCGCGTCTATGCCGAATTCGGAAAGCGTGCGCTCGATAATGCGGCTCAGCTCTTCGTAATCCTCCTGCGGCGCGTTTGGATCCTGCCGATAAACCTTGAAGAGATCGAGCGGCGGGCGGTTGTATTTTACGTTGACGGGAGGTCTGAACCCCTCCGCGGCTTTGTTTTCGGGCTTTGTTTCCGCAACCGTTTCTTCGGCTTTCGGCTCTTCGGGCGTTATTTCCCTGCGGCGCGCGAAAGGCGGAACGTTGCTTTCGGCGGGTTCTTCCGCCTTTTCTTCGGCAAACAGCCCGCGGGAACGATCCCTTGAAAAGGAGGGGGCGGGCGATTCCTCGCGCGCAGGTTCTTCCGCCGCGGCGCGCGGCGCTTCTGCCGCAGGTTCGCGGGAGGCGGCGCTCACCGTTTCCCTGTCGATACGCGAGGGCAGAACCGTTTCTTCCTGCCGTTCCGCAAAGACGGCGCGCGGCGTTTCGCGGCGCACGGGCGTTTCAACAGGCTCCTCGTCCTCCTCGATCTCGGAATAACGACTGTATTCTTCCGTGCGCTTGCCCGCGTCGTCGCGGGAATATTCCACGTCGTCGTGCTCGAACATCGGCGGCAGGGCGTTGTCCTGCTGCCCGCTCGGTTTCACGGGCTCGGAAACGCGCGTGAAATTGGCGTCGGCCGATTGCTCTTTCGCCGCGCCCTTGCCGAGCGGATCGAAATTATACGTCGAAAGATCGATGGTGCGCGGCGTTTTGATGTATTCCAGTTTCTTTTTCATGTCGTCTTCGGGCGAGGGCGTCTGCGCCGTGTTCACCGAATAGGCGAGCGAAGAAGAAGTCTGTTTCGCGCGGTCGGGATAAAGTATTTTGAAACTTTCGTTGTTCTTTTCGGCAACGACCTTTTCCTTTTTGCTCTTCAGTTCGAAATTATCCTCTCTGTAAAAAAGGCGGCTGCCCGTTTCCTCAGCCTCGGGTACGGCGTCCGCAACGGGGTACTCCTTGAATTCCAGCCCGAAATCCGCCGCCTGCGGCGCGGAAGAAATCTGTTTTTTCGCCTTCGGCCTTTTCGCCGCGGGCGACATAAAGGACTTTACCGCAAAATATGCGGAAAGCGCGACGAATATGCCGATGACGGCGTAAGCGCCCGCGTTGCCGATCAGCCCCGCAAAGGGATAATCCACTATCGCGAAGAGCGCGCCGCCTGCCGAAGAGGTGGAAATCCCCCCGTCGCCCATGGCGTACGCCGCCGAAATATACGCGCCGTAATTTTCACCCGCGTGCGCTCTGAGCGAAACGGCGTTTATGAGCAGCACCACGAGGCAGGCAAAGAGCGAGCAGAGCGCGAACCGCCTGCCCGTTGAAAACAGTTTTCTGCCCGTAACCAACCGCACGCCGCCGAGGAACATCCCCGCGACGACGAGAAAGGAAGTGTAGCCGAAAACGCCGAACAAAAAGGCGTTGACATAACGCCCGGGCGTGGAAAAGATCACGTCGCGCGTGATCAGGCAAACGAGCATGAGCGTTGCGAACAATATCAAAACCATTCCCGCGAGCTCTTTCGTGAAAATGGTGTTTTCCCTTTTTTCTCCTTGATTTTTTTTCTGCATTTCGTCCATAGAAAAGTCCCTTTAATCTGCGGTCTGTCCTCACCTGTCGGGCGCTCGCCGCGCCCCGCCGCGTTTTCCGTTCGAAAGTTATTCCATTAAATTATACCAAACCTCGGCAGATTTTACAATGCTTTTATAAATAAATTTTGAAATTCGCCGTCAAAAAAGTTATGCCCGCCTTTTTTTCGACAAAAAAGGCGGGCGCGTATCGGTTTTATTCCGTTTTTGCGTTCACTTTATCAAGGAAATATTTACTCAGAAGTTCCTCCGCCTCCCGCCTGTCCTTTACCGCCAAATCGAGCGCCGCCGCACCCTTTTCCAGCACCAGCACGCGGTCGGCGAGATACGCCGCCTCCTTGACGTCGTGCGTAACGAAAATCCCCGTTCTCTTTTCCGTTTCCTGCAGTTTCTTATAGAAATTCATCAGTTCGTATTTAAGCGTGAGGTCGAGGTTTCTGAACGGCTCGTCCATCAAAACGAGCGGGGCGTCGTATAAAAAGGCGCGCAATATCGCGACCCTTCGGCTCATGCCCGCGGAAAGGCGGGCGGGATATTGATCGGCGAATTCGGAAAGTTTTGCCCGTCCGAGATATTCCTTCGCCCGCGCCTCGTCCGCGACGAGACGGAGGTTTTCCAGCACGGTCATGTGCCGGACAAGACGGTCGGACTGAAAGACGTAACTCACCCGTTCGGGGCGCCCGAAAATCTCTCCGCCGTCGAAGGGCAGCAGTCCCGCCGCGATATTGAGAAGGGTGGTTTTGCCCGCGCCGCTGGCGCCCAGCACGGCGAGCGTTTTTCCGTCCTCCGCGGAGAGAGAAAAGTCCTCGTAAACGCAAAGATCGCCGTAATATTTTTTCAGGTGTCTGATTTCAAGCATATCTCTTCACCATGGCGCGCGACGCGAATTTCCCCAACGTTTCGAACAATATGCCCGTGAGCACCACGGCGAGCACGAGCGCGAGCATGTGCGCCGCTTCGAAGTTGATCTTATCCGCGTTGAGCAGCGTGCCCAGCCCCTTGGCCGTCGCGGCGATAACTTCGGCCGCCACCATCAGTTTCAGATTGAGGGAAAAGCCCGCCCCCGCCGCGTTGACCGCGGACGGCAGGATTTGCGGCAGATAAATTTTGAAAAAACGCGTCTTTCCTGCGATACGGTACACGCGGCACATTTCCGCCGTTTCCGCATCGATTGCCGACAGCGCGCTTTCGGCGTTCGTATAGAGCGTGGGCAGAACAACGAGCGAGGTAACGACGACCGCGGCCGTTCTGCTCGTCGTCCAGAGCGTGAGAAGGAGCACGACCGCCACCGTCGGCAACGCCCGCACGAGAGGCAGGACGGTCATGAGCGCGCGTTCGAAATTGCGGCTCTTTTTCGCCCCCGCCGCCGCGGCGAACGCGGCCGCGAACGAAACGGCGAACGCTACGAGACTGCGCAGCAGCGTGGTGAAATACGCTTCGTAAAACTTCTCGTCTGCAAACAGGGCGAAAAATTCCTTTAAAGCGGAAGACGGGCGGGGAAGTATGATCTCCTCGTCCGTAACCGCCGCGGCGGCCGCCCACACGGCGAAAATACACGCGATCGTAACGAGCGGCACCGCAATATTCAAAATTTTACCGCCTTTTTTATTCATTAAACAGCCACTTCATAAGTTATTCCCGCTTTATCCAATAAATATCGGAAGGTAAGATCGGGAACCTGGTTCTGCCCTATAACTCCGACCGTCTTTCCTTTAAGGTCGGAAAGCGCCGAGATGTTTTCACTGCTCATTACGTAAATATTTCCGTGCGTTACCACTCCGAGCATGACGTATTTTTCGGCGTTGCCGATCGTTTTCGACGCGGCGGTAACGGGCATAATGGCTACGTCTGCCTTTTCTTTCACGACCGACGGACCGATATCCGCAGCCGAAACTACCGTATAAGTTACCGAACGGGAAAACTGCGCGTGATCTCCGATAAGTTTCGCCATCGCGAGCGCAGGCGCGCCGTCAGGCATGTACACGGAATATTTTGCAGTCGGATCTTCCTTTTCGGCAGATAAAATATCTCCAAAAAATGCGTAGATCGGAAGAGCACACGTCTGAACTC
>UQZE01000017.1 GCA_900545325.1 uncultured Eubacteriales bacterium | reverse complement strand
CGCCCTTCCTGCGGAACGCCGCCTCGGGTTCGAGGTCCAGAAACAGCGTTACGTCCGGCATATAGCGCATCGCAAAGGCGTTGATTTCCCTGACGAACTTTTCTCCCAGCCCGCGGGCGTACGCCTGATAGGCGAAAGAGGAATCGATATACCTGTCGCAGAGCACCGTTTTCCCCGCGGCGAGCGCGGGCGCGATCACTTCCCTGACGTGCTGCACGCGCGCGGCGGCGTATAAAAGCGCCTCGCATTCCGCCGTCATGGCGGAATTTTCCGCGTCCAAAATGATTTTTCTTATTTTTTCCGATATCGCGGGGCCGCCCGGCTCGCGCGTAAGGATAAAGGGCGCGCCGCGGCTTTCCAGAAACTCCTTTACATAGGATATCTGGCGGGATTTTCCCACGCCTTCGCAACCCTCGAACGTTATGAATCTGCCTTTCATTTATCCGCCTGCTCTTTTACCACTTTCACTTTGTTGTTGATGATGCCGAACGTATTTTTCGCCTCGCTTAAAATGGCGATGATGTCCTCGGTCATCACCTCGCCCGCCATGCAGAGCGGGAAACAGGGCGGAAAAACGCCCACGTTTTCCGCGAGGATCTTGCCCGCGGACTCCTTCAAATCCACGCTCTCTTTACGGCTGTTGACGTTGGCCGTGAGATAGGGCATTTTGCGCACGCCGAAACGCACGTCCGCCCGCGCGGCGAACGTATTTTTCAGCTCTTCGCGCGAAACGAGTTTTTTCAGCCTGCTTTCCAGCACGTCGAGCGAACGCTTGTCCGTCGTCGGGCCGAAGAGGAACAGCAGATATCTGCCGTCGTTCATTTCCGCAAAGACGTTATGTTTGTTGAGTATCTTTTCCGCCTTGTACGTCGATATTCCCACGGGTTTAAAGTCCACCGCGAGTTTCAGCGAATCCGCGTCCTTGAGGCAGGCGTAGCCCTTCGCCTCCAGCCGCGTGCGGAGCGCCGCGACTTCCACGCGCAGCTTGCTCAAAAGCTCCCTGCCGTTTTCCGCCATAAATTTTTCGCCGTATTCGATCGACGACATGATCGCATAGCTCGGGCTGGTGGTGCGGAACATATTGACCGCGTTCGTAACCTTGGCGATCAACCCCTTGTTGCCCACGTTCAAAAGCGCCGCCTGCGTCAGGCAGGGCAGCGTTTTATGTACGCCGTCCACCCAGATATCGGCGAAATCGCCGGCATACGGAGGCATGGCGGCAAAGCGAAGATGCGCGCCGTGCGCGCCGTCGATCAGCAGCAGTTTGTTTCTCGACGCAGTCAGCTCCTTTGCCCTGGCGATGTCGAACGTCAGCCCGTAATAATCGGGATACGTCAGCAGGAATCCGATGGCCTCCGGCGTATCGTCGAGCGTCTTTTCCAGTTCGTCCGCGGTAGGGGGCATCATCACGCCGTTTTTGACGTTCTGATTGAGTATTACGGGTTCAATCCCGAACAGCTTGCAGGCGTTGAATACGCTCTGGTGCGCGTTGCGGTTGACGATGATCTTTCTGCCGAATTCCCGCGCCGCGTACAGCATGGAAAGTACGCCGCACGTGGAGCCGTCCGTCAGAAAATAGGTTTTTTTCGCGCCGAGAACGTCGCGGACTTCGTCCTCCGCCTCCCGAATGATGCCCTCGGGATGCTGCAGGCTGTCCGAAAAGCCGAGTTCGGTTATATCGTATGCCGCGCCCGGAAAATGTTTGCAGAACTCTTTTTCCGCCTTGTGTCCCGGCATGTGAAAGCGCAGGGGCCTCAGTTTCGCATATCCCTTTAAAGTGCTCTCGATCTTTCCTTCCATAACGTTAAACCTTTTCCGGCAGCAGCGTCGAATAATTTCTGATCAGCTCGGTGATGAACACGATCGTTTCGTATTGCAGATCGGGCTGTTGATCCTTGAAATCGAACACCATGACGGCAGTGCCCGCCGCCTTGCCCTCGTTGTCGCCGTCTACGTTGCTCACGACGTTCGCAATGGACTTGCCCTCTTTCGCGTGCGTTTCCAAAAAACCCGCGTTGACGGCGTACGGACGGGAAACTTCCTTTTCGTACGCCTGTTTATAGCCCTCGTCCACGTTTTCGCCCGTGTTGACCGTCATCTGATATTTTCTGTAATTGAAGAACAGCTCGCTGTCCTTATATTCGTTGTACAGCCAGTCGAAATCGGCGACGGCTTTCTGCAAAGTTTCGAGCCGCTCCGTTTCCTGCTCCAACCCCTTTTTCTTGTTTTCCGCCGAACGGAAACGGTTGTCGCGTTTCATGCGCTTCAAAAAATTTTCGTTGACTTTTCCGGCGACGAGTTCGCCCGTATAAGTTCCGTCGTCCGTAAACTGCGCGAGATAGTCTTTGGCGTCCTCGAGCAGCCGGTCGTACGGACAGATCTTGTAATTGTCCACCATCTGATAGAAATTGGAGGTATCTTTCAGATGACCGTCCTCTTCCGTTTCTCCCTCGGGGTGCGTAACGTTGTTGTCGATCATCATGATGTCGCCTTCGCCCGTGGTCAGCCGCAGCCCCAAAATGGTGTTGCCGTAGGTATTGTCGAGCGTTTCGATATTGACTTCGAGCACGTCGTAAGAAAGCGGCACGTCCTCTTCGATAAAATCGTAGAGTTCGGTCGCGCCGTTCGCCGACAGCGTGGGATAATAATAGATTTTGAAATTCTGCCCGTTAGACACGCGCACGGCGGTCATCGTAAAAATGAGTTCCCACACGATAATCGCCGCGACGATCACCCCCAAGATCTTGATCCAATCGTACTGCAGCATCTCGGAAAGTCTTTTTTTTGTGATTTTAGCGTCCATTTTCCGTCCTGATAACGTTTATTTTCTGGGTTTCATGGTCGGGAAGAGCAAAACGTCCCTGATCGACGGGCTGTCGGTGAGCAGCATGACCAGCCTGTCCAGCCCCAGCCCGAGCCCGCCCGTAGGCGGCAGGCCGTATTCCAAAGCGGTGATGAAGTCCTCGTCCACTTCGGCTTTCGCGCCCGTCGCGCGCTTTGCCGCGACCTGTTTTTCAAAACGGGCGCGCTGGTCGATGGGATCGTTCAGCTCGGAAAAGGCGTTCCCCATTTCCCGCGCATAGATAAAGTATTCAAAACGCTCGGTGAAAGCGGGGTCGTCAGCCTTGCGCTTGGCGAGCGGGGAATTTTCCACGGGGTAATCATAAATGATGGTAGGCTGTATGAGCTTTTCTTCTACGAATTTATCGAAAAACGCGATGAGCACGTGGCCTTTGGTCGCCTTGGCGCCCTCTTCCACGGGGACGTCCATCGCCTTTGCGGCCGCGCGCGCGTCCTCGTCGCTCTTCCAGTCGTAATAGTCGACGCCCGCGTATTTTTTGACCGATTCCGCCATGGTCAGCCGCTCCCACGGCTTGCCGACGGCGATTTCCACCCCCTGATAGGTAACGGTATCGCTCCCGCAGATCTTTTCCGCAAGCGTCCTGTACATGTTTTCGATCAGGTCCATCATGTCCTTATAGTCGCTGTACGCCTGATACATTTCGATGGTGGTGAATTCGGGGTTGTGCGAGGTATCCATTCCCTCGTTGCGGAATATCCTGCCGACCTCGTATACTTTGTCGAACCCGCCCACGATAAGCCGCTTCAGATAAAGTTCGGTTTCGATGCGCAGATACATATCGATATCCAGGGCGTTGTGGTGCGTTTTGAAAGGCCGCGCCGCCGCGCCGATTTCGAGCGTGTGGAGCACGGGCGTGTCCACTTCGAGATAGCCGAGATCGTCGAGATATTTTCTGATCTCCGAAAGGATTTTAGAACGCACGACGAAGGTGTTTTTCACCTCGGGATTGACGATAAGGTCTACGTATCTCTGGCGGTAACGCATGTCCGTATCCTTCAGCCCGTGATATTTTTCGGGCAGAGGGAGGAGCGATTTGGACAAAAGCTCTATTCCGAGCGCGTGCACGGAAATTTCCCCCGTGCGCGTTTTGAACACCTTGCCCGTAACGCCTACGATGTCGCCGATGTCGTATTCCTTGAACGCGGCGTATTCTTCGCCGAGGTCGTTGACCGAAAGATAGACCTGTATCTGCCCCTTGCCGTCGAGCACGTGGGCGAAAGCCGCCTTGCCCATGAGCCTTTTGCTCATCAGTCTGCCGGCGACGGCGACCGTGGCGCCTTCGAGAGAATCGTATTGCGATTTGATGTCTTCGCTGAAATGCGTTCTCGGATATTTTACTTTTTCATAGGGATTTTTCCCCGCCGCCTGCAAAGCGGCGAGCTTTTCCCTGCGGATTTTCATGATCTCGTTGAGATCGGCCTCCGTTTGTACGTTTGTGTTTACGCTGTTGTCGTTCTGCATCTTCTCACTCCGCGGCAAAATCAAAATACCTTTCTGATCTCCAGCACCGCCGTGCCTTCGGGAACGGCGACTTCCACCACGTCGCCCGCCTTTCTGCCGAGAAGCGCGTTGCCGATGGGAGATTCGTTGCTGATCCTGCCCGCGTCGAGATCGGCCTCCGTGGTTCCCACGATCTCGTAAACGCAGTTTTCGTCGTAGCCGCGGTCGTACACTTCCACTTTGGAACCGAGCGACACGGTGCCTTTTTTCGCGCCCTTGATGACGACGGCGTGTTTGAGCTTTTCTTCGATTTCGAGGATTTCGCCCTCGATCATCGCCTGTTCGTTTTTGGCCGCGTCGTATTCGGCGTTTTCGGAAAGGTCGCCGAACTCGCGCGCGACCTTGATGCGCTCGGTGATCTCCGCGCGCTTTTGCACTTTTAAGTATTCGAGGCGCTTTTCAAGTTCCTCAAGACCTTCTTTTGTCAGAATGACTTCTTCTGCCATATTTCTTTCCTCCGCTTTTAAACGATAATACACTCAGAATATTTAACATTATATCATATGTCAAAACGCTTTGCAACAAAAATACCCCTTTTTATCCCCGCGCCCTCGCTTTTCCGCGCAAAAAACGGGCGCGGCCCCGCGGCGGTGCGTCAGGTCCGGAACGGAAAAAGGGAACGGGCGGCGGGCGGAGGATAATCGGACGGGAATAAGCGGAACGCGGCGCGGAAACAACGCAATATATAAACGTACGGTCTGCGCCGCCGAGCGCAGCCGCTTTTTCGAGCGGGGCGATTTCGGGCGCGGGGCGAACCCCCCGCCGCATTTTTCCGCGGCGGCGCCGCAGGCGGGAAACGGATAAGCGCCCGTGCGGCACGCCGACGGCAGGCCGCACTTGTTTTCCGATCAAAAAAGAGCGAACCGGCGCGCTTATAAAGTTTTTTTATAATTCGTCCGCCCCGCTTTTTCCTCCTCCAACCGCAATGCGGGGCGGAAATTGTAAAATTTTTCCGTTTTTTCTTAAATTTTTTTAAAAACCCTATTGACAAAGGATTTTATTGTGGTATAATAATTTTGTAAAGAAAATAAAGTTTACCGATTTTCTCCAAGATTTTAAAAATACGTGTTTTTTATTTTTTCTGAATAATATATGTGATTAAGACTGCAAGCGATTGCGGCCTTTTTCATGTCAAATACGCAAAACGCCCCGCGCTTTCGGCGCGGGGCGTTCCCTTTTCAGTATTCGTTCTTTTCGGAAAAGCTGTCGCAGCAGGTCTGGTTGTCCGCGCAGCCGCAGGTTACCTTGATGGTGTCGAGCTGGCAGTTGCAGCCCTTGAGGTTGTGGCGGCATTTCGTTACGTCGCATTTGATGGAATTGTTGCTGTTCATATTCTGATTCTCCTTTTTTACGGCGCTTTTCGGCCGGTTTATATCTGTAATTATGCCTGTATTTTCAATTTTTATACGGTATTTGTTGACAAATCCGCTCAGGTTCGGTAAAATATTGCTATGTATCCGCAAGGAGGGTGAATTATGAAGATCATTATGCTCAAGGACGTGAAAGGCACGGGAAAAAAGGGCGATATTATAGATTGTAAGGACGGTTTCGCGCGTTTTTTACTGAAAAACGGCAGCGCCAAGGAAGCCAGCTCCCAGGCCATCAACGACAATAAACTGCAAAAGGAGGCTCAGGCGTTCCATATCGCCGAGCAGAAACGCCTCAACAAGGAGCTGAAGGAAAAGCTCGAGGGCAGGGAAGTCGTGATCGGCGTCAAGACGGGCGAAAACGGTAAATTTTTCGGCAGCGTAACGAGCAAAGAAATTTCCGAAAAACTCGCCGAACAGGGTTATGAAATCGAAAAAAAGAAAATAATATTAAATACGCCGATCAAATCGCCCGGCGTGTTCACGCTCGACGTGAGGATTTCAGCGGAAGAAACCGCAAAAATAAAACTCAGAGTGGAAAGTATTTAGTTTATGGACGATAAAAACAACAACGCGCGCGAAGAGGAACAGCTGGAAATAGACCTTTCCGACATTCCCGTACGCGAAACTCCCCCGCCCGGAACGGAGCCGGCCGAAGAAACGGCGCCGCCGTCGGACGGGGAAAATTTTGAGCAGCTCGCGATTGACGGCGCGGCCGAGGCCCCGCCGAAAAAGAGATCGGGAAAAAAGAAGGTCGTATTTTTCGCCGTATTTTTTCTGATCTGCGCGGCGAGCATCGCCGTGACGGCGTTCAACGATTTTGCGGGCGGCGAAGAAACGCTCCCGTTCGGCGAAATCCTGTCCGTGATCGGAGGCAACTGGTACTATCTGGTTCTGGCCGCCGTATCCTGTCTGCTCGTGCTGGCGTTCGACTGGCTCAAGACGGCGTTGCTGCTTTACGGCTTCAAAAGACAATTCCGCCTGAAACTTACGGCGCAAACCGCCGTGATCACAAAGTTTTACGATTACGTTACGCCTTTCGGTTCGGGCGGACAGCCTTTCGCGGCCTACCTGCTGGCGAAAAACGGCGTGGACGCGGGCACTTCCACCGCGGTGGTGGTCAGCTGTTTTCTCTTGCAGCAGTTTGCTTTCATCATACTTTGCATATTGAGCCTTATATTCAGCTTTCACGTTATCCCCACGGCTACGCAGGCAATGTCCATCGTAGGCCTGATATCCTATTTGGCGGTGCCCGTGCTGGTTGTCGTGTTTTCCATCATGCCGAAAGCGACGACTAAGATCGTAACGGGCATCATTCGTTTCGGCGGCAGGATAAAGCTTTTGAAAGATCCCGAAAAGACGGCGGAAAAGGCGATCGCCATCGTGAGCAAAAACGCCGCCTGCCTTAAAAATATCGGCAAAAACAAACTGACGCTCGTTCTCGCCGCCGTCTGTGCGTTCGCCTCGCAGCTGGCGATGGCGTCCATCGCGTATTTTACGCTGAAAACTTTCGCGTACGACATCCCCGCCAACGGCTTTCTCGAATGGCTGCAGATGGTGCAGATCGTCATTATCCTGTACGCGTCGGTAGCGTTCATCCCCACCCCGGGAAACGCGGGCGCAAGCGAACTTTCCTTTTACTTCATCTTCAAGACCAACCTCGCGGGCGGCCTCGGTTTCACGGGAATGATCGTGTGGCGCATACTGTGTTTTTACGCCTATCTCGTGATCGGCGCCGTCGTCGCTCTCGCGGGCACGAAACACGAACGCCGCGCAAAGAAAAAAGCGAAAACAAAAAACGCCTCTCCGCAATAGCGGAGGGCGTTTTGCTTTATTTGAACTTTGTCGGGCCATCGGCGGTCTGCCGCCGTCCGAGGTTTTTGACGAAACAAACGACGCGGGCCGCCTCGCGGAACCCCGCGCCCGCATGAAAAGCGATGCTCTCGGCGTTTTCCGTGCCGCAGTCGCTCGCAAACTCCGCACAGCCTTCGCCGGCGGCCCACCTTTCACATTCCGCCAGAAGGGCGGAGGCAATCCCCTTGCGGCGGTATTTTTCTTCCACGTAAATTCCCTCAAGATATCCCGTGGGACCGCCCGAGGTCCCCTCCACGTAATCGCGGCGTATCTGGCATTGCGCGAACGCGACCGCCGCGCCGTCCTCCTCGCAGAGGAAAAAGGCGGCGTCGCCGCCGAATATCCCGCCAAATTCCCCGGCAAGCTCCTCCGCCGTACCGCTCCACATCTTCGCCGCAAGCCCCGCCAGCGCGGGAATATCCTCTTTTTTTGCTCTGCGAATCATTTCTCCCTCCGAAAAACTTTAAAAATGCAAAAAGCGGATAGAATGCTATCCGCTTAAAGTCCGCGATAAAGAAAGTTTCAGTCTTCTTTCTTTTCTTTCTGCTCCACGACCTGCACGCCGTCGTAGTAGCCGCACTTCTTGCAAACTTTGTGCGGGACTTTCAGCTCGTGGCACTGCGGGCATTCCGTCAGCGTGGGAGCCGCCACCTTGAAGTTCGCCCACCTCTTATTCGTTCTCTGTTTCGACGTTTTACTCTTTTGAACAGCCATTTTTCTACACCTCTTTTATCGTATTGCGCTTAAATCTTAAATTTCTATGCCTTTGCAGTCTTCGCTGCAAACGAAGGACATCGGCATCTCCAGAATCAGTTTATCGTCCACCGCTTTCGTCAGATCCACTTTATCGGAACGGTATTCGTAAGCGCCCTCCGCGCCGTCGGAAGAAAATTCCTCCGCCATGGAAACGGCAAAGCTCTTTTCCGTCTGCGAAAGGCATTTCGTGCATTCGCCCGCGAGCGTGAAAGAAATCTCCGCCTCGACCAACGCAGAGTTCCGTCCCGTCAGCACGATCCTGCCGAGCACCTTTACGGGCGGCACGAGCGCGACGTTCGGAATGGAAACGAGCTGCCCCTCGGGAACGTATTCGAAGAAAAAATCCTCCTCCGTTTTCCCTCTTTTTCTGATCTCTTTTAAATCTATAATCATATTTGCCGTCTTGCTTTAAGCGTTCAAGCCTAATTATTTTATTATATTATCCCCGCATTGTCAACTTTTTTAACGTGTTTTTTCGCTTTTTTACGGGGTTTAGGCTGACTTTCAGCGTAAAATCACGCTTTTTTGGTCAGTTCCACGGTTTCTCTCGCGATGGAAAGTTCTTCGTTGGTCGGCACGATGAGCACTTTGACCTTTGAAGAAGGCTTGCTCAGAACGCCCACGCCCGCGTGCGGGTAAGCGGCGTTTGCCGCCGCGTCGTACTCCACGCCCATGTACTCCATATCGCGCAGAACGAGGTCGCGGATCAGCGGGGAATGTTCGCCGATCCCGCCCGTAAAGACGATTGCGTCCGCGCCGCCGAGCGCCGCGGCATAGCTGCCGACGTACTTTTTCACGCGGTAGGCCGTCATTTCCAACGCGAGGCGCGCCCTCTCGTCGCCCTTTTCCATGGCGGCCGTGAGGTCGCGGCAGTCGCTCGAAAGGCCGCTGATGCCCAGCATGCCGCACTTTTTATTGAGGTAATCCACCACTTCTTCGGGTTTCAAACCGAGTTTTACACGCATATAATCCACCGCCGCGGGATCTATGTCGCCGCTGCGCGTGCCCATGACCAGACCTTCGAGCGGGGTGAACCCCATCGATGTATCCTGACACTTGCCGTCCTTCACCGCGGATATGGACGAACCGTTGCCGAGGTGGCAGATGATGAGCCTGCAGTTTTCGGTGCCGAGAATCTTTGCGGTTTCTTCGGAAACGAATTTATGGGAAGTGCCGTGGAACCCGTACTTTCTCACCTTAAACCGTTCGTAAACTTCGTAAGGTATGCCGTACATAAACGCCTTGGGGGGCATGGTGGAATGGAAGGTGGTGTCGAACACCGCGACCATCGGCACGCCCTGCATTACCTCGCGGCAGCTCTTGATGCAGGCGATATTGCCAGGCATGTGGAGCGGCCCGAGATCGACGTTCTTTTCGCAGATCCTGATAACTTCCTCGTCGATCACGACCGAGGTTTTGAAATCTTCGCCCGAATGGAGCACCCTGTGCCCCACGGCGCTGATTTCGTCCATATTTTTCAGCGCGCCCTTTTCGGGGTCGAGCATGGCTTTGAGCACAAGCTCCATCGCCTCTTTATGCGTGGGCATATCCTGCTCGATTACGAGTTCCTTGCCCTCGAACGTCTTCTGCGTGAGTTTGCCGCCCTTGGCGGTGATGCGTTCGCAAAGCCCCTTGAGCACGACGCTTTCGTCCGCCATGTCGATAAGCTGGTATTTCAAAGACGAACTGCCCGCGTTGATGACGAGTATCTTCATTTCTTGTTTCCTCCCTTTAATTCTGCGTCTGGATAGCCGTAATGGCCACCGCCGCGACGATATCCGCCACCTTACACCCTCTCGAAAGGTCGTTGATGGGCTTTGCAAAACCCTGGCAGATCGGCCCTACCGCCATAAAGCCGCCGAGGCGTTCCACGAGCTTATAACCGATATTGCCCGCGTCGAGGTCGGGGAAGACGAGCACGTTGGCCTTGCCCGCCACGCTGGAATTAGGCGCTTTGAGGCGGGCGACGGAGGGGTCGAGCGCGGCGTCGAGCTGCAGTTCGCCGTCCGCCACGATGTCGGGCGCGAGTTCGTGCAGTTTTTCCGCGGCGTTTCTCACCTTGTCCACATCCGCATGCTTGGCGCTGCCTTTGGTGGAATGGGAAAGGAAGGCGATTTTCGGATCGAGCCCCGCGATCGTCCGCGCGCTCTTTTCGGAGGCGATGGCGATGTAGGCGAGTTCTTCCGAAGTGGGGTTCTGATTGATGCCGCAATCCGCGAACACGAGCGCGCCGCCCGATACGTACTGGTTGCCCGTTTTGGGCGGTATCATCAGAAAATAGCTGGAAACGAGGGGCACGCCGGGCATGGTCTTTACGATCTGCAGGCCGGGGCGCAGCGTGTTTGCCGTGGAATGGCACGCGCCCGAAACGAGGCCGTCCGCGTCGCCCGCTTTGAGCATGAGCACGCCGAAATAGGTATTGTCGTAAGAGAGCTTGTCCGCGTCCTCCTCCGTCATGCCCTTGTTCTTTCTCAGTTCATATAAAAGTTTGGCGTATTCCGCCCGTTTGGGGCTGGTCTTGGGATTGACGATGGTAACGCCGTCCAGATTTTCTTCGGGGTTGTTTTTTCTGATCTCCGCCTCGTCGCCCAGAAGGACGATATTTGCAATCCCCCTCACCTGCGCGTCCGCCGCGGCCTTCACCACTCTTTCGTCCTCGCCCTCGGGGAGAACGATGGTCTTAGACAGTTTTCTGGACTTTTCCAGAATCTCATCCAAAAAATTTGACATGTTCCACTCTCCTGAATTAAAAATTTCTTTATTTTCCGTCCGATTTGGTGTATAATAGCAATAAGGCGGTATGCCCGCCTTTATCAATTATACAACATTCGACTGGAATTGTAAATAAGAACGGGAGATTTTTTTATGAAAAATTGCGCTTGCATCGCCGAGTACAATCCCCTGCATACGGGGCACCTCAGGCTGATAGACCACATCAGACGCGATTGCGGGGCGGAAACGCTCACCGTAGTGATGTCGGGCGATTTCTGCGAGCGGGGCGAGGGGGCCGTTCTCGACAAGTACGCGCGGGCGAAGCACGCCGTTTACGCGGGGGCCGACCTCGTGATAGAACTTCCCGCCGTGTTCGCCACCGCCAACGCCGAACTATTCGCCACGGGCGCAGTCAAAATCATCAAGAGCCTGGGCGTGACGGATTCGCTCTGTTTCGGCGTGGAATCGGGCGACGCGGCCACTTATAGAAACGCCGCGCGCGCCATGCTTTCGGAAACGAAGGAATTCCGTCAGGCGCTCAAACGCGAGCTCGAAACGGGCGTTTCGCTGGCGAAGGCAAAGTTCAACGCGGTGAAAAAGCTCGATCTGCCCGATCTCGACGAGAGCATCGTTTCTTCGCCGAACAACATTCTCGCGCTGGAATACGCCAAGGCCGCGCTCAAATGGCAGGCAGACCTGGAACTTTACCCTTTCCTGCGCGAAAACATCCATAACGACGTAAAGCTGCAAAAGTATATAACGAGCGCGCAGAGCATACGCGCCCAACTGCGGGAGGGAAAGAAAAAGAAGATTAAAAAATACCTGCCGAAATACGTATACGAAGATCTGCCCGACCTGCCGCCGGACTTCCGCCCCGCCGTGATGGCGGCGCTCGTTACCTCCACGGCCGAAGAGCTGGAAAAGATATCCGACTGCACCGAGGGACTGGAAAACCGCATCAAGGCGCTTCTGAAAGACAACCTTTTATATGACGATCTTTTAGAAAAAGTTTCGACGAAGCGCTACACCATGGCGCGGGTGCGGCGCATTTTTTTGGCGAACTTTCTGCGCATCACGGAGGACTTCGTGCAAAAATGCATGAAGAGCGACCTTTATATCAAGGTGCTTGCCATGAAAGAATCGGCCATGCCGCTCGTAAGCGAGATCAGACAGCGGGCGAAAGTGCCCGTGCTCATGCGCAAGAGCGATTACCGCGCGCTGGAAAAGACCGCGCTCGAATGTTTTGAAAAGGACGTTACGGCGTGCGATCTCTTTTCCATCGTTTCGGGCGTAAAGCAGAACGAATATTTCACCCTCATCGTCCCCGACGAAAAATAATAAAACGCGCGTTTCCCGCTAAGGAACGCGCGTTATTTTTTGTTTTGAAAGTCTATGCTTTTCGCCGCGGGACGGCCCGCGCGGAAAACGCTTTCATCCGCATGCCGCCGCGCAAGAATTCCTTTCGGGCGGCGCGCCGAGTTTTACCCGCCGCCCCGTCGGGCGTCTTGCGCCGGCAAAAAATTTACGGCGATTTACTTCAAATTTACTCTCCGTTCCTGGCGCGGCGGCGCTCTTTCACCGCCCTTTCCTCGCCCGCGTCCTTGGGTTCGTAATACACCGCGCCGACGAGGGAATCGGGCAGATACTGCTGTTTCACATATCCGCCGTAATCGTGCACGTATTTGTACTGCGCCGACTTTTCTTTATCCTCCTTGCTGCCGTACACGGCGTTTTTGAGGTGCGGGGGAACGGCGTCGTCCTTTCTCTTCACGGCGTCGTCTATGGCGCGCTCCATCGCCACGATGACGGAATTGGACTTGGGGGCCTCGCATACGTAAATGACGGCGTGCGTCAGCGGGATTAAGCCCTCGGGCTTTCCCATCTTCTCGAAAGCGGTCATGGCGGAAACCGCCACGACGAGCGCGCGGGAATCCGCCATGCCCACGTCCTCGCTCGCGTGCGCGACCAGCCGCCGCGCGATAAGCATCGGGTCGCACCCGCCGTTGATCAGGCGGTGCATGTAGTACAGCGCGGCGTCGGGATCGCTCCCCCTGAGGCTCTTGCAGAATGCGGAAAGCATGTCGTAATACAGGTTTTCGTCGTAGGAAAGAGCCTTGCGCTGAATGGATTCCTCCGCGTCGCGCAAGGTGATATGAACCACGCCCTCTTTATCCGCCGACGTCGTGAGCGCGGCGAGTTCGAGCGCGTTGTACGCCACCCTGAGGTCGCCCGCCGCCATGGAGGCGAAATGGCGGTACGCCTCTTCATCCACTTTCAAAAGCATGTTTCCGAGACCGCGTTCCCGATCGGCGGCCGCTTTTTTCAACGCGCCCTCGATATCGCTTTCCTCCAGTTTTCTGAATTCGAACACGCGGCAGCGCGACACGATGGCGGGCGTCATGGCCGCGTAGGGATTTTCCGTAGTCGAGCCTATGAACACAATATCCCCGCATTCGATATACGGAAGCAAGGAATCCGACTGCGCTTTATTGAAACGGTGGCATTCGTCGAGCAGCAGATAGGTGCGTTTACCGTAAAGTTTCAGATCGCCGCGCGCCTTTTCCGCCGCCGACTTCACGTCCGCAACGCCCGCGTTCACGGCGTTCAGCTTTACGTAATTGCCCCCCGTGGAATTCGCCACGATATTGGCGAGCGTGGTCTTGCCCGTGCCCGGCGGGCCCCAGAAGATACAGCTGCCCAGCCTGTCGGTTTTGATGGCGCGCGACAAAAGGCTGGTTTCCGAAACGATATGCGACTGGCCGATAAATTCCCTGAGCGTACGCGCCCGCATGCGTTCGGCGAGCGGCTGCAGGGCGTTTTTATTGAGCTGCGCATTGTAATCGAATAAATCCATACTGTCAGTTTACCATACCTCGCGCGCAAAAACAACTCAATCGAAAGGATTTTCCGCATAATCTTTACGCGCGCGCAATATACTTTACCGTGATAAAATACCTGTCCAAGTACAAAAACGGGATATTTTCCGCGCTCATACTGCTGTTTATGGCGCTTTTCGCCCTTTCGTCCGAAAAATACGCGGCGGCAACGCTGCGCGGCGTAAAGCTGTGGGCTTTCAACATCCTTCCTTCGGTGTTTCCCTATTTCGTGTTCACCGCGCTGCTGACCTCGCTCGGAAGCGCGGCCTTTCTCGCCGCCAGGGCCGCGGCGTTCACCCGCCGCGCGTTCGGCTGCGGCGGCATGAGCGGCTACGGCTTTTTCATCGCCGCCCTTTCGGGGTACCCCGGCGGCAGCAAGATCACCGCCGAATTGTACGCGCAGAACCTGATAACCTATAACGACGCCTATAAAATGAGCGGTTTCTGCTCGCTGTCCTCCCCGCTCTTTATCGTGGGAACGGTGGGCGGCATGATTTTGAAAGACGCCGCCGCAGGGTTCGCCTTACTCGGCGCGCACCTGCTTTCCGTGCTCGCAACGGCGATTATTCTCCGCGGCAGATACGTAGAATCCGAACGGCGCGCGCCCGAAATAAAAACGCCCGACAACGTGATATACAACGCCGTTTACGACAGCGTTATTTCGATTTTGGTGCTCGGCGGTATCGTAACGGTGTATTTCGTGCTCATAGAAATGCTGAGCGATCTCGGCGCGTTCGCCCTGCCGATCAGGTTTTTCACCCTCGTTTTCGGCGACCCCGTACTGGCGCAGGGTTTCGCGTTCGGGCTGGTGGAATGCACCACGGGGATCAGCGCCGCCGCAGAATCCTCCTCCTTTTTCCTGCTGCCCGCGATCGGATTTCTCATATCGTTCGGCGGGCTTTCGGTCATGACGCAGTCCGTCGTGTTCTTGAAAAAGGCGAAAATAAAGACCGCGCGGTTCTTTCTTTCCAAAATCCTGCACGCGGTCTTTACGTTTTTGTTTTTGGTTATTTTCTGTCTTTTAACGCGGCCGTAACGTCGCCCGCGATCTCTGCGGGCACGTAGGGCGAAATATCGGCCCCCGCGTTGATGAGCATTCTGATGGAAGTGGAGGAAATGTGCGTTTTGCTGAGAGAGGCGGGCAGATAGACCGTGATGAGCTCCGGATACATTTCCTGGTTGTAATAAAACATATTCGTTTCGTATTTAAAATCTTCCGCGTTGCGTATGCCGCGCACGTTGACGGAGATGTTTTTTTCCTTCATAAAATCCACCAAAAGCCCGTCGGAATGTTCCACGACCACGCGCGGATCGCCTTTGAATATCTTTTCTATGAATTTTACCCGCTGTTCCCCGCTGAACAGCGGTTTTTTATCGTGGTTGTTGAGCACGGCCACATGCACTTTGTCGAACATTTTCAGGCACTTGTCCACCACGTCTCTGTGCCCTACGGTAAAGGGGTCGAACGTGCCCGCGAATACGCATTCCCTCATAGCGATTTCCTCCTGAAAAACGTCAGGTACGCCCTGCCGTATTTTCTTTCGTCCGTAACGGACAGTCCTTCTATTTCGCCCGAAAAAGGCTCTTCGTGTTCGAAAACGGCAACGCCGTGTTCCGTCAAAAGTCCCCTTTCCCCGATGAGCGCCAGCGCCCGGCGTCCGCATTCCGATCGGTACGGCGGGTCGAGAAATATGACGTCGAACGCCCCGCAGTTCCCCGAAAGATAATTTTCCGCCCGCGTGAGCGTTACCTTTGCGCCGATACCCAGCCGCCTGAAATTACCCTCGGCGATGGCCGCGCTTTTTCTGTCGGCATCGAGAAACACGCACTCCGCCGCGCCGCGCGAAAGCGCCTCTATCCCCACGGCGCCCGTGCCGCAGAACGCGTCCAGAAAGCGCGCGCCGACGGTCGCGGCGCCGAGAATGTTGAAAAGGCTTTCCCGCGTTCTGTCTGCGGTCGGCCGCACGCTTTCCCCTTCGAAGGAATCGAGTTTCCTCGATCGGTATATTCCGCCTACGACCCTCATTTTTTCCTGCTCTTCTTCTTTTTCACGCGTTTGGCGTATTTTGCGTTTTCCTTGACTACTTCTTCGATCGGTTTCTGACCGATAACGGACTTGCCGCCCGAATTGCCGTAGATCATGGCGTTTGTCTTTTTTATCTTTTCTTCCTGCTTTCTCACCTTGCGCGCGCCGCATTGATAGGCGATATGCGCGAGCGCCACGATGACGACCACCGCATAGAGCGACCAGTACACGCTGGCCGTTTCGCTAATCACGCGGACGGGCAGAAAAAACGCGCCGTAGGTAAAGCCGATAACGCCGCTGACCGCCGCGCTGTCCGACCCCGCGATGTCTAAAATAACCTGCACGAGGAGCATAAGGAGCAAAGGGGCGGCGGCGAACAGGCCGATAACCGCGCCTTTATAGGGACCGTATTCGCCCTGGCGGTTGAAGTCGTAATAATCGCCCGTTTCCATGATGACGCGGCGCTTTATATCGTTGGCGTGGCGGAGTTTCGCCGCCTCTTCCCCCGTTTTGAAAACGAGCATGAACGCCACCAGCCCGTAAAGCCCGATATTCAGCGTGAATAAAATGAGCTGCAGCCAGAGCAGCTTTTCGTCGATGGCGGCGATGGCCAGCGCGGTGATCATGGTGAGTATGGTATATACGTACAATACCCAGGTTTCCTTCATGTAGTACTTAAACGCTTTCACTTTCTTTCCTCTTTATCCATTTTTCCGAAACGAGGACGTCGAGCGCGACGTCCGTGCTCTCCGTTTCGATCTCCTTTTCGGAGAACTGCGCGGAAAAGCAGACGCCGATCTTCACGCATTCGTTTTCGGCGAAAAATCTGTCGTAATACCCCTTGCCGTACCCCACGCGGTGCAACAGCCTGTCCGCGGCGGCGAGGGGCGTTATGCATACGTCTATTTTTTCGGCCTCAATGGTATCCGTCGGTTCGGCTATGCCGAAAGCATTGACCTTCATTCCGCCCGAAATCTTCACGGCGAGCATCTTTCCGTTTGAAAGTTTGGGCACGTATACGCGTTTCCCGCGGTTGACAAGCGCCGAAATGATGTTGTTCGTGGCGACTTCGCTGCCGAAACTCAGATACACGAAATAATCGCGGGCGTCGAAAAAACCGCCGAGAGAAAAGAGATTTTCTTCCAGCGCCGACTGCGCGCGCTCCCGCGCCGCGCCGATCAGCTTGTCCCGTTTCGCAAGATATTTCCTGCGCGCCCTTACTTTTTTCATCTGAGATATATCCTTTCCGCGCGGTTGGCCGCCCCGCACAGCAATTCGTATACGATGGTCGAATTTTCCGCCGCCAGCTTTTCGGCGTTTTCCAGCACGTTCAAAGAGCGAACCTCGCCCCTGACCGCGCTTAAATCCATACAGCGGTTTTTCAGAAGCTCTCCGCTTTTCCTGCGGGGAAGGCCGTCCGCATAGCCGTAGCGGATGATGCTGACCGTTTCGTCTTTCTGCAGTTTATCCGCGCCGTACAAAAGATATTCCCCGCGGGAAAGGCCGCGCGTTTCCAACGCGGGCGCAAAAACTTTCATAACGGGCGCAACGTGCGCCCCGTCGCTTTCAAAGGGGTAATACCCGTAGAGCAGCAGGCCGACGCGGCACATGTCGAAATGCGCGCCCTGCAGAAAACCGCCGCTGGCGGAAATATGCGCGCATATGTTTCTATTATAACCGCTAATCAGTTTATATGCAAGCAAAAATTTGTCGAGTTGGGCATTTAACGCGTTTTTATCTTCCGGCGCGCAGAGGTGGGAATATATCCCCGTAAGCTTTACGTTTTTATAGCGGTCGAAGGCGTCGGCGAGTTCTTCCAGCCCGTCGATCCCCGCGCCCTGCCTGTTCATGCCCGAATTGAACTTGATATGCGCCGAAACGGACGCGCCCCGCCGTTTGGCCTCCCCGTCGAGCGCTGCAAGCGTTTTTATATGCGAAACGCTCGCCGTCAGCGCGTATTTCACCATGGCGGGCATATCTTCGGGAAAAGGTTCCACGAGCACGAGGATTTCCTTGTCTATTCCCGCGCGCCGCAGTTTTACCCCCTCCTCCGCGAGCGCTACCGAAAACGAATCGGCGAGATCGTAGAGCGCGTTCGCACATTCCGCGTCGCCGTGCCCGTAGGCGTTCGCCTTGACGACGGCGTTGAAACGCGCACCGCCTTTCAGCCTCGATTTGACGTCCTTTGCGTTGTTCCTCAATACGTTAAGATCGATTACCGCTTTGTTCAACATATATTTATTATATGCGGCGAAGTTATTTTAAGGTAAAAAAATAACGGCGCGGGAAAATCCCGCGCCGCAAAAATATTCAGTTTTGACCATCGCCCGTCCGTCGGCTGCGCCAAGCGGCGATGCCTTTCACCCCGCTTATACAACGGCGTCGGCGGCAAACGGCCGATCTTTCCGCACACTCCTGTAATTTCCTTCGGAAAACGGTGGGCATGCGTTCATTTCCGCAATCGGCGGCGCATATCGTATGAATTTTACGGCAAATTTCGCACCCGTGTGCGCGCGGTCCTTATTTTTACTCCTCCGACCGCCCCGATTTTCTGCCGCTTCAAGCGCCCTTTATCCTTTGCGTACTGCGTCCGAAACCTTTTTCACACGATCCTCTTTATCGGAAATCACCCTGCGCACGCCCCGCATTCCCCGTTCCGCCGTGAAACGCGCGGCACTTTTCCGGACGTCTTTTTTTTGAATGCACGAAACAGACCCGTCGGGAACTTCCCCTTACGTTTTAAGCACTCGGGAAGTCAAAGGATCGAACTCGTCTGCTCCTCGTTATTTTGGTTCATCGGTCTGCCCTCCTCAGCACGGCTCCCGCCGATTTCTATGTTCACCTATATTATAAGCGACGTTTCCGCGCTTGTCAATACCCTTTTTAAAAATTTTTCACAAAATATGTGAAATTTTTTCGGCACGTTCCCTTTCAGGCGAGCTGTTCGTAAAGCGCCACAAGGCTTTCCGCCGTTTCGCCGTAGCTTCTCGTTCCGCCCGCTACGCCGTTCGATTTCAGAAACAGATCGTTGAAAAAGGAGGAAATGCCGTCGATCCAGCCGTCGTATTTCGCGTAATGTTCGTTTGCCGCGGCGTATTCCGCGAGGATTTCTTCGTCCAGCTCGCCGCGCAGTTCTTTGCGGCTCTCTTCGGGCAGGGCGTTCAGCAGCACCGCGGCGGCGTTCATCAGTCCGCTGTAGCGCAGATAGTCGTCCCCTGAACGGATACAGAGCGCGTATGCAACGATATTCGCCTCGTTTTCCCGCGAAACGCCTTTGGCGTGCGCCATTTCGTGCGCCATGGTAACGGGCAGTTCGTAAGGGGGAATATTGACGTTGACGTTCGCTTCCGCGTAAAACGGAAAATATATGCCCGTAATGCCGAGATAGCTCATGGGCACGGATAACAGCACCGCTTTCGGCCGCACTTCGCACTCCGCGAAATATCCGCCGCCGAGCGCGGAGAATTCGGCGTTCAGCCTATCGGCAAGCTCTCCGAACCCGTAAGACGGACGGACGTTTCCCTCCCCGCCGCGTTCCATCGCCGCCGAAGTTTCGTTGAGTTCCTTTACGTAAAACGCCGCCGCGTCGTACAGTTTTGCCTCCGTAACTTCGGTATCCGCCAGACCGAGCGCTTCCGCGGCGGATTGCCGCCCGTAAAGGGGCGCGTACAGCGCGCCGAACGCGAGCAGAACGGAAAGCGCCGCGACCGCCAGCCTGTAAATCCACAAAACGGCGCGCGCGAAATTCTTTTTACAGAGGAGCGCGATCAGGTGCGCGGCGAGCGCCGCGCCGCCGACGATCAGAAAGACGGCCGTCAGTTCGTAGAAAGATACGGGTATATAGTTGGTCAGCCGACCGAGAATAAAGGAAAGCCAGCGCGTAAGCCCCCGCGCGAATACGTATTCGGAAAATACGGGTATGCGCGCCAGCCCGTATAAGGCGAGCGCGGCAACGCACAGCGAGGACAATACGAGAAGTTTCGGTTTCGGTCGTTTTTTCTTTAACGCTTCCATATACCGATTATAGCACAGTTTCTCTTGAAATACTTTTAAATGACGGTATTTTATGCAAGATAATTAAAAACTGCCGCGAAGTTTTATGCTCCGCGGCAGCTTTATGCATTTATCCGCCGGTCCGTTCAGCGACGCCGTCGTCGGAAACGGGCGCGTCCGCCTGCCGTCGGTTTTATGCAGGCATCTGATTTTGACTATCCGTTTTGACCAGCGTATACGACACCTCGACCGCCACCCTGTCGTGCGCGGTAAAGTCGTTTCCCCAGCTGTCTTTGTCCGTAATTTTCACCGCGAGCATCGCTGCCCGTTTCATGCAATGCCGTTATTTTTTTATACATGAACCCGGCGCCG
>UQZE01000016.1 GCA_900545325.1 uncultured Eubacteriales bacterium | reverse complement strand
CTCGTCAGAATATCGGCAACGAGTTTTGCCGTGATGGGATCTCTGGAACGGGCTTTTCTGTCCTGCCTCGCATAGCCGAAGTAAGGAATGACCGCCGTGATCCTGCCCGCCGACGCGCGGCGCGCGGCGTCGATCATGATCAGAAGTTCCATCAGGTTGTTGTTGACGGGCGCGCACGTGGATTGGATGAGGAACACGTCCTTTCCCCTGACCGTTTCGCAAAGGTGCACGGAGATCTCTCCGTCGCTGAACGTGCCGACTTCGATACCGCTCAGAACGGTTTTCAGTTCTTTCGCGATGGCTTCCGCCAGCGGCTTGTTGGAGTTGCCCGCAAACAACTCGATTTCGTTACCGTGTGTTATCATTTTTTGTAAGACCTCGCAATTTCGCGCCCGTAAGGCGCGTATATTTTTCGGATATACTTATTTTACGATAAATATTTAAAATAGTCAAACTATTTCGCTTTTCTCTTCGCTTTAAAATAGTTTTTTAAAAGTTCGGAACATTGCGCGCCGAGCACGCCGCCCTCGTATTCCGTAACGTGGTTGAGGCCGCTTTCCGTCAGCACGGAAAAACGGCTTTCCGCGCTGCCGCTCTTGGGCTCGTACGCGCCGAAATAAAGCTTTTTCACCCGCGCGCCCACGATCGCGCCCGCGCACATCGGGCAGGGTTCGAGCGTAACGTACATTTCCGCCCCGTCGAGGTGCCAGGTGCCCAGCTTTTTTTCCGCCTTTTCTATGGCGAGGATCTCCGCGTGCGCCGTGCAGCGGTTGAGGCTTTCCTTTTTATTGAACGCCCGCGCGACGACTTTGCCGTCCAGCACGATCACGGCGCCCACGGGCACTTCGTCGGAGGCCTGTCCTTTTTCCGCTTCCTTCAAGGCGAGCGCCATATAGTAATTTTTGTCTTTTTCCTTCATGTCTTCAACCGCCTTATGAGTTCGAGGGGAACGTCCTTGTTTTTGCGGAAAATTTCCGCGGCTCTTTCTTTGCCGATCGGGTGCGGCAGCCAATCCGCCCCCGCTTCTATGGTGAGCGCGGGTATGGAAAGCTTTTCCACGCACCAGTCCTTATAACCGCCCGCGCTGGAAAACGGCGTTCTCACCGCGTAGCCCGTGAGCGAGGCGGCAGCCTCCGCCAAAGCCCTGTCGCGTTCCGCGCGTTCGCCCTGCTGGTAAAAATACCAGTATATCTCTTCGCCCTTGGTGTGATAACTCACCGTCATGTCCGGCATGACGCGGAGCGTGAAGTTCCTGAGCGCGGCGCTCTCCGCCGCCGAAAAGGGATATTCCCCGATATAATCGCTCGCGCCCGCCGTCCGCTTGTTCTGTGCGCCGGTGCCCCAACGCGCGTCGAAATTGACGTTGAGATCAACGCCCTTCGCGTTGGCTTTCCAAAGCTTATCCCGCGTGAGCGCGATGCGCACCCCGTCGGGGTTGACGAGCGGCAAAACATACACGCTCCCTTCGATATCCCGTTCCGAAAGGTATTTTATCTCTTCCAGAGCGACGTACGCCGTTACGTATTCGCGCGCGTGCATGGCGTACTGCGCGAGCAGGACGGGCGCGCCCTTTCCCGCGAGAAAATATACGAGCGGCCGCCCCTCTTCCGAAAAGCCGAACACGCCCTTTTCCCCTTTGAAACCGTCGTAAAACGAATAAACTTCCTCTAAAACGTCCATACGACATCTTATGATTTTTCCGCCCGCGCCGTGCATGCGGCGCCGCGCTTTCACGGCGGTTATTTATGATACCCGCTCCCCGCGGTAATGGAAAAGGCGCGGTAGAGCTGTTCGGTCAGCACCAGGCGCATGAGCGTATGCGGGAAGGTCATGTCCGAAAAGGACAGGAGCAGGTCCGCCCGCCGTTTCACCGTTTCATCCAGCCCGTACGAACCGCCTATGACGAAAGTCGTTTCGCCCGACGTCCGCTTGATATCCTCCAGCTTTGCGGACAAACCCTCGCTCGAAAGCTTTCTGCCCTCTACGGCAAGGCATATCACGTACCCTTTCAGTTCGGGCAGTATGCGCCCGGCCTCCCTTTTCATGGCGAGGCGGCGTTCCGCCTCCCCCTCTTTGGAAAAATTTTCCTCCCTGACCTCAATCAGGGAAAAGTCCGCGTAGCGCGAAATGCGCTTCGCGTATTCTTCTATGCCCTCTTTGAAATATCTTTCTTTCACCTTGCCGACGGCGACGACGTTTACTTTCAGCACGTGCTCACCCCGCCAGCGCGACGATCCAGGAAACGACGCACAGCACCAGCCCGACCGCGGCGAAATAAAAGAAATATTTGCCGTGCAGCGGCTGCGCGGGCGCGAAACGCACGGCCGCGGGATCCTTGCTCTTATCGAAAAACGCCAGGTAGGCGAAAGCCGCCGCGAAGAGCACAAGCCCCGTCGCCAGCGTCGCAGCGTTGTAGACTTGCGCCTGCGGCGCGAAATACGAAATGCACAATATCGCAACGTTGTTGACGGCATGCATGATCACCGAGGGAAAAACCGAACCCGACCGCAGAGCGACGAGCGCGAACACGCAGCCCGTTAAAAACGGGTATACCGTCTGCGCGGGATTCTGGTGAAAGAGCGAAAACATCAGCCCGTTCAGCGCCATGGCCGCCCAAACGTTCATATACGCCGTGCCGCGCAAAACGGCGCCGCGGAAGAGCGTTTCCTCGCATATCGCGGGCATGAGACCGATGAGGACGAGCGAGAGCGCGAACTGCCCCGCGCCGTCGAGCGGAGGCGCCACGCCGTTGACGTGCAGCCCCGCGTTTTCCAGCGCGCCGACGAACAGTTCGTTCAGATACCCTAGACCGAAGAGCATGCCGTAAGAGAGCGCCAGCCCCAAAAAAACATACTTCCAATGAAATTTTTCCGCGCGGAATACCCTAAGCCCCCCCTTCTGCTTTGCAATGAAAGCCGCCACGGCGAGATAGGATATCTGCGTTGCGAAATAGGAGATATAGCGGAAGAGCGCGCTCGACGTGTCGTTCAGCCCGAACTGGAATACGGCCGTAACGATCAGCATGAGCGCGTAAGGGCACACGATGGTCAGCGTGAAAGACAGCCCCGATTCCGCGGTGTTGAAATCTTCGTTTTTTCTGTAAATGGTGTTCATATGCAACTAATTTACCATACTTTGCGAAATAAATCAAACGAAAACGGCGCCGTAAAAGCGCCGTGAATCTTTATCTGTTGGTGAGGGAAAACACGTCGTCCGCCCGCCCGATGATCACGAGGTGGTCATCCGCGCGGAAAACGTAGTCCGCGCCCGTGAGCATTTCCATCGAACCTCCGTGCTTGACCGCAATGATGTTTATGTTGTGCGCCTGCCGCGCCTTGGTGTTGAGCACCGTGCTGCCCACCCACTTTTTAGGCACGGCTATTTCAAAGAGCCCGAATTCCGAAGAAATTTCGAGATAGTCGAAAATATTGTCCGCATTGAAACGCACGGCCAGCTTTTCCGCCATGTCGCGTTCGGGATAAGTAACTTCGTCCGCCCCGCAGCGGGAGAGAAATTTCGCCTGCAACTGGCTGCTCGCCTTGGAAACGACGTATTTCGCGCCGAGCTCCTTGAGCTGGGAGGTTACTTCCAGCGACGACTGGAAATTTTCGCCGATAGCGACGAAACATACGTCGAAGTTGTTCACGCCCAGGCTCTTCAAAACGCTTAAATTCGTGGCGTCGCCGATGAGCGCGTTGGTAAAGCGCGGCGCAAGCTCGTTTATAAGCTCTTCTTTCTTGTCCACGATCATGATGTCGTTGCCAAGTTCCAAAAGCTTTTCGGACAGGCTTCTGCCGAAACGCCCCATGCCGATAATAAGGATGGATTTCATATTTTTCTCCCTCGGTTAACCGATCAATATTTTTCCGTTCGGGCGCCTGACGGGCGGATTTTCCTTCTTTTCGGCAATTGCCGAAAGGAGCGAAAACGCGCCTACCCTGCCGCTGAACATCAAAAGCGCAAGTATTACTTTGGAAAATCCCGTAAGCGTCGGGGTAATCCCCGTGG
This sequence comes from uncultured Eubacteriales bacterium, assembly GCA_900545325.1. Lineage (GTDB taxonomy): Bacteria > Bacillota > Clostridia > Christensenellales > Borkfalkiaceae > UMGS775. Next base: position 17,156 of record UQZE01000016.1, on the reverse strand, counting down.
TAAGGCCGACGGTGCCGATCGCCGAAACGGCTTCGAAGATGAGGTCTTCTATCGGCAGTTCCTCCGCAAAGGACATCATCATGACGGAGAGTATTACCGCCATCAGATACACGCCTATTATGGAAAACGCCTGCAGAATCTGCACGCCGCCCACGTTCTTTTTGCCCACGGTGGCGGAAGTGTCGTTTTTTGCCGCGGCGACGATACCCAAAACGGCCACGACGAGAGTCGTTACCTTGACGCCGCCCGCCGTAGAGCCCGTATTGCCGCCGACGAACATCAGCATGACGGTCATCAGCCAGCCCGCCTCGGAAAGTTCGTCCATGGCGACGGTGTTGTATCCCGCCGTTCTCGGCGTTACCGACTGGAAGAACGAGGCAAAAACGCGCTGCGGCAGCGTGAGATCCCTGAAGGCATGGTTCGCCTCCGAAAAGAAGAAGAATACCGCGCCGCCGAAGATGAGCGCCAGCGTGGCGGTAATGACGATCTTCGTATGCAGGCTGTATTTTTTGAAACGGAATTTACAGTCTATCACGTCGCTCCAGACGATAAATCCCAGCCCGCCGACGACGATGAGAAACATGATGGTGAGATTGACGACAGGATCCCCCACGTACGGGGTAAGCGACGGAAAAAGGTTATCCGCCGTACCCAAAAGGTCGAACCCCGCGTTGCAGAACGAAGACACGGCGTGAAAGACCGCGTAATATATACCCCTGCCCCAGCCGAAATCTCCCACGAAACGGGTAGCGAGCATGATCGCCCCGAACGCTTCGAAAACGAGCGTGAAAAGAAGGATCCTCTTGAGCAGATGCATCACGCCGCTGATGCGCCCCGTTCCTTCGGAATGCATCAGAAGCTTTCGTTCGTAAAGGCCTATCTTGCGCCTGAGGAACATGCTGACCATGGTGATTACGGTCATAAATCCCACGCCGCCCGTCTGTATGAGCAGAAGTATTACGATCTGCCCGAACACCGAAAAGTGCACGTTCGTGCTGTACACGACCAGCCCCGTAACGCAGGTTGCGCTCGTGGCCGTAAAGAGCGAATCGATAAACGGCGTCCAGCTCCCGTCCCTGCTCGAAACGGGCAGACAGAGCAGAAATGCGCCCGTTAAGATCACGACCACATACCCCAGCACCAAAAATTTGGCGGCCGTCAGTTTTCGTCTTTTTTTAGATATGTTGATCATTATTCTTTCCGCCGTTCAGCGCGTTTCTCAGCGGGATGCTCGCTTTCGCGTTTAAATCCAGCCCCGCGAAATTGCCGTTTATATATTGAATATATCCTTCGGCGGCGATCATGCACGCGTTGTCCGTGCAGTAACGCCGTTCGGGAAGCACCAGTTTTACGTCCTCCTGCTCCGCGCGGCGGGACAAAAGTTCCCTCAGATATCCGTTCGCGCTCACGCCGCCGCCCGCGGTAACGGTCTTTGCACCGACCGCGCGCGCCGCGGCGAAGAGCTTTTCCGCCAAAACGTCGAGCGCCGCCGACTGAAAGGAGGCCGCGACGTCCGCCGCCGAAAACGCCTCCCCTTTCTGCCGTTTGGAATGTACGTAATTGACGACTGAGGTCTTCAGTCCGCTGTACGAAAAATCATAGGTATGCGAGCCCTTGAGCATGGCGGGGAATTTTATTACGTTTTTTCCCTGCCGCGCGAGTTTTTCCACATTCGGCCCGCCGGGATATTCGAGGCCGAGCACGCGCGCAGTCTTGTCGAACGCCTCGCCCGCGGCATCGTCCAGCGTGGAACCGAGCACCTCGTGTCCGAGATAGTCCTTTACGCGGATGACGGCGGTATGCCCCCCGCTCGCCAGCAGCGTTACGAAAGGCGGTTCGAGCGCCTCGTCCGCAAGGTAGGCCGCCGCGATATGCCCGCGGATATGGTTGACCGCGACGAGAGGTTTATCGAGCGCGTACGCCAACCCCTTTGCGAAAGAAACGCCCACGAGCAGCGCGCCCAAAAGCCCCGCGCCGTAAGTAACGGCGATCGCGTCTATATCCCCGAAGGACATCCCCGCCGCGCCGAGCGCCCGCTTTGTCGCCTCGAGCACCGCCTCGGTGTGCGCGCGGGAGGCTATTTCCGGCACCACGCCGCCGAACCGCACGTGTTCGGCCGCCGAAGATATGATCTCGTCGGCGAGGATTTTCCTGCCGCCTTTCACGATGCCCACGGCCGTTTCGTCGCACGAAGTTTCTATGCCGAGCACGACCGCGTCTTTTTTCAATTGCATTTCAGCTCCCTCGCGTTACTGCGATTTTTTGAGATAATCTATGATAAATTCCTGTATTTCGCCGTCCATGACCGCTTCCACGTTGCCCGTTTCGCAGCCGGTGCGGTGATCTTTCACCATGGTGTACGGGCAGAAGACGTAACTGCGGATCTGACTGCCCCATTCTATCTTCTTTATCTCGCCTTTCAGGCTCTGTTCCTTTTCCAGCCGCTCGCTTTCCCGCTTTTCGATAAGCTTCGCGCGAAGCATCTTCATGGCCTGTTCCTTGTTCTGCACCTGCGAACGCTCGTTCTGGCAGGCGACCACGATGCCCGTAGGCAGGTGCGTGATGCGCACCGCGCTGTCCGTCTTGTTGATGTGCTGTCCGCCGGCGCCGCCGCTGCGGTACGTGTCTATTTTCAGATCCTCCGAGCGGATTTCGATATCCCCTTCGTCCTCTATTTCGGGCATGACCTCGATGGATGCGAATGAGGTATGGCGGCGTTTGTTCGCGTCGAAAGGCGAGATGCGCACCAGCCGGTGCACCCCCTTTTCCGCGCGCAGATAGCCGTAAGCATATAAGCCTTCGAATTTGAGCGTAACGCTCTTTATCCCCGCTTCGTCGCCGTCCAGGCGGTCGAGTTCGTATACCTTATACCCCTGGCGCTCGCCGTAACGCAGATACATGCGGTAGAGCATGGACACCCAGTCGCACGCCTCCGTGCCGCCCGCGCCCGCATGCAGCGTCATGATGGCGCTGTTCGCGTCGTATTTTCCGCCGAGCAGCGCTTTCAGGTGCATTTCCTCGATATCCTTTGCGGCAGTATCCAGCTCGGCGTCCAGCTCCGCCACCAGGCTTTCGTCGTTTTCCTCTTCCAGAAGAGCGAGTATCTCTTCCGTGTCGTTGATGGCCTTTTCCGCCTTATCGAAAGTATCCGTCTTGCTTTCGATCGCGGCGATCTCTTTCGCCAGCTGCTGCGAGCGCTTGAGATCGGACCAAACCTCCTCTTTTTCCGATTCCGCTTTTTTCTCCGCCAGCTCCCGTCTTAACCGAGCCAAGTCAAAGAGAGTATCCTGCTTCCGTGAGGAGTCGCCTAAGTTCCTTTATCTTTATTTTGTAATCGTCGATCTTTAACATTGAAAAACCTCCTTATGATATCTGAATTTTAACACAGCCGCCCCCGCTTGTCAAGCGCGGTTACGACATAAATAAATATGTGTAATATCCCGCAAAACATAACAGCATGATCACGCCCGCGTACCGCCTGATCTTATCCCCCTTCATCAGCGAGAAAAAGTATAGGAGCGCGGCCGCGCCGAACGCGGCGAGCGCGTCGATCAGGTTAGCCTCCGTGAAAGCGAGCGGGTAAAAGAGCGAGGACGCCCCCGCGACCATGAAGATATTGAAAATATTGCTGCCGATGACATTGCCCACCGCGATGTCCGATTCGTTTTTCACAGCCGCTATGACCGAAGTAACGAGTTCGGGCAGAGAGGTGCCGAGCGCCACCACCGTGAGGCCGATGATCCGTTCCGGCACGCCCGCGTAGGCGGCGATGTATTTCGCCGCGTCGACGAAGAGCATGCTCCCGCCGACCACCATGCCCAGGCCCACGACGATAAGCGCGGCAAGAAACCAGGTTTTGGCCTTCATGGCTTCAAACCAACGGCCCAAACGGCTTTTCGGCGTTTTATCGGGTTTTTCGCCGGACGTTTCTTCGGCGTTTTGCGCTTTCAGCCGCTTTTGTTCCTTTTTCGCCTGCGTGAGCAGTACGGTCATATAAGCCGCGAACACGGCGAGAAGAACGAGTCCGTCCCACCATTGCAGGGTATACTGCCAAAGCCCCAGCACGATGAGCAGGGCGGTCGCGAGCAGCATGACGGGAAAGTCCAGCCTGAGCGAGTTTCTCTGCACGGGCAGCGGCCTGATGAGGGAAGAAACGCCTAAAATGAGCAAAATGTTCAGAATATTGCTGCCGACGACGTTGCCGATCGCGATTTCCGTGGACTTGCCGATCGCGGACGTAACCGAAACCGCGAGTTCGGGCGCGCTCGTGCCGAACGCCACCACCGTGAGGCCTATGACCAACGTGGAAATTTTGCATTTTCGCGCGACGCCCGCGCTTCCGTCCACGAACCAATCCGCCCCCTTGACGAGCAGAAGCATGCCCGCCGCGAGTAAAAATATCTGTAAAGCCAACATTTTTCTATCCTTTTTCCGCGGGGCGGCAGAGCCTTCGGCGATATTCGCCCGCGGACGGTCCGTCCTGTTTTTCCGAACGGTGTTAATTATACCATATCGAAAAATCGATGTCAAACGTTCGGCCCCGCGGATTTTTCCCGCCCGCGCGCAAAAAAACGCCGCCGGAAGGCGGCGCCCGTCTATTCGAACTGCGCTTGGTAGATATCGGTGTAAAAACCTTTCTTTTCCAAAAGCTCCTCGTGCCTGCCGCTTTCCACGATATTCCCGCCGCTCACCACTAAAATGAGATCGGCGTTCCTGACGGTCGTGAGGCGATGGGCGATGACGAAACTCGTCCGCCCGCGCATGAGTTTCGCCATCGCGTCGCGTATGAGTATCTCCGTGCGCGTGTCCACATTGCTGGTCGCCTCGTCCAGTATGAGCAGTCTGGCGGGCGAAAGCATGGCCCGCGCGATGGTGATCAGCTGTTTCTGCCCTTTGGACAGATTGACGCCGCTGTCGGTCAGAACGGTATCGTACCCCTTGGGAAGAGAACGGATAAAACCGTCGATATGCGCCTCTTTCGCGGCGCGTTCCACTTCCTCCCGCGCGGCGCCTTCCCTGCCGTAGGCGATATTTTCAAACACCGTGCCCTCGAAAAGCCATGTGTCCTGCAACACCATGGTGAAGGCCGCGCGCAGGCTGCGCCGCGTGTATTCTCCGATATCCCTGCCGTCCAGTTCTATCCTGCCCGACTGCGGTTCGTAAAAACGCATCATGAGGTTTACGAGCGTGGTTTTGCCCGCTCCCGTCGGGCCTACGACGGCCACCGTCTGCCCCGGTTCCGCGGAAAAAGACAAACCGTGAATGACGTCTTCCTTGCCGTCGTAGGAAAATTTCACGTTTTCGAAACGCACGCTCCCGCGGACGTCGGTCAGTTCGGCGGCGCCTTCGCGGTCGGGCGCTTCGGATTCGGCGTCGAGCAGGCGGAAAATGCGTTCCGCCGCCGCCAGCGCCGACTGGATTTCGCCCATGATGTTCGCGTATTCGTTGACCGGGCCGGAAAACTTTCTCGCATAGAGCAGGAAAGCGGATATATCCCCGACGGAGATCAGCCCGAACAGGTAGAAAAACGCGCCGCCCGTGCTGATGAGCACCGTGCCGAGGTTGTTGACGAAGTTGACCGAAGGTCCGATCAGGCTGCCGTAATAGTCTGCGGCGTAATAAGCGTCCGCCGCGTCCGTATTTTTGCCGCGGAATTTGGACAGGATCTCCTCCTCCCTGCCGTAGGCGCGGATGGTCTTCAGCCCCGACAGCATCTCTTCGGAAAAACCGTTCAGTTCCGCGAGTTTCTGCGAACGCCTGCGGAAGAGCGGGCGCACCGCCTTGCTCCGCCTGACGGTGATGAGGACCGATATAGGTATCGTAACCGCAAACACGCCGAGCAGGGCGGGCGAAGTCAGTATCATGCCGACGAGCGCGCCCGCCACGGTGATGATTCCCGTCGCCGCCTGCAGTATGTCGTTGGAAAGCGAGGCGTTCACGGTATCTATGTCGTAGGATATGCGGTTGATGAGGTCGCCCGCCTGTACCCTGTCGAGCGCGCCGACGGGCAGGGAAAGGATTTTTTCAAACACATCCTGCCGCATCTGCCGCACGATCTTCTGGCTGAGCCCGATCATGAGCACGGAAAGGATATAGGAAAACGCCGAGGACGCGACGTAAAACGCGGCCATCCACATGCAGTATTTTGCCACCGCGGCGAAATCCACGCCCGTTTTCAAGTCGATCGCGTCTATTGCCAACCCCGTAAGATAGGGACCGAGCAGGGCGAGCAGATTGCTGGCCGCCATGAGGAAAAAGGCCGCGAGCACGCTGAACTTATAGCGGAAAAAGTATTTTGAAAGGCGGACGATGACCGTTTTTTTGCCCGTTTTCAGCCTGTCGCCGCCGAGAGCGTTACTGAGCTGCATCTTCTCCTCCTTCCCCGTCGTGCTGGGATTCGTAAATTTTGCGGTACGTTTCGCAGGTCTTCATCAGCTGTTCGTCGCTGCCGAACCCGACCGCCCTGCCGCCGTCGAGCACGAGGATGCGGTCGGCAAAGCGCACCGAGCTGATGCGCTGCGCGATCATGACCACCGTGGCGTCGGGCAGATTTTCCAAAAGCGCTTTTCTAAGCTGAGCGTCCGTCCTGTAATCGAGCGCGCTGGAGGAATCGTCCAGCACGAGGATTTCCGGCGCGCCCGCGAGCGCGCGGGCGATAAGCAGCCGCTGTTTCTGCCCGCCGCTGTAATTCGCGCCGCGCGCCGTCAGCATGCCTTCGTATCCGCCGTGCTCCTCTATAAACCCGTCCGCCCGCGCGTAACCCGCCGCCCGCGCGATCGCCCCGTCGCTCAGTCCGCGCTCGAAATCGATATTTTCCCGCACGCTCGCCGCCATGAGAAAGTCGTTCTGGAACACCGTGCCGAATTTTTTGCGCAGAGCGGCGTTATCGTAGCTCTTCACGTTCTTTCCGTCTATCTTTACTTCGCCTTCGTCCGCGTCGTAAAAGCGGAGCAGCAGGGCGACCAGCGTGCTCTTTCCGCTGCCCGTCGCGCCGATCACGCCGAGCGACTGCCCCTTTTCCACGGAAAAGCTTATGTCTTTCAGCGCCTCCGCGCCGCCGTAGGAAAAACTGACGTTTTCAAAGCTGATGACGGGCGCGTTTTCCGCCCGTTCCCCCTCTTCGGGCACGGGCGCCAAATCCCGCGGGAGAGCGAGCACGTCCCCGATGCGCTTCGCCGAGGCGCCGCCCTTGGAAAAGTTGACGAATATCCTGCTCACCGAGATGACCGCGTTCAGTATGATCGTGAAATACGAAGTGAACGCGATGAAGTCGCCCACCATGGCGTGGCCGCCGCTCACGCGGTAAGCGCCGACGAAAATGACCGCCGCCATGCCGAGATTGAGCACGGCGTTCATCAAAGGATTGGTAACGCCCATGGTAACGCCCGCCTTTTTTTCGCAGCGGACTACGCTTTCGTTTATCTTTTGAAAGGTTTCCCCCTCGTATTCCGTTTTGGAAAGCGCCTTGATCACGCGGATGCCCGCGTAGTCGTCGCGCACTTTGCGCACCATGGTATCCACCGAGCGCTGCAAGCCCGTATAAAGCGTTATGCCCCTTTTGGAAACGAGCACGACGATCAACGTGAGAAAAGGCACGGTAACGAGCAGGACGAGCGCGAGCACGGGGTCTACCGTAAATGTAAGCGCGATCCCGCCGACGAGCAGAATGGGCGCGCGTATCCCCAGCCGCTGCATCATGCCTATCATATTATGTACGTTATACGTATCCGACGAAAGGCGGGAAACGAGAGAAGGGAGCGTGGCCTCGTCCGTCTGGCGGGCGGAGAGGGAAAGCGTCTTTTCAAAGAGGTCGGAACGCAGGCGTTCGGTGGTGTCCCGCGCGACTTTGGAGGCCATGCGGTTTGCAGCGACGTTGCCGACGAGAGCGAGCGCCGCGCACGCCAGCATGGCCGCCCCCCACAGCGACAGCGCCGTAATGTTTTCCGCAGGCGCGATTTCGTCTATCATGTACGCCATGATGAGCGGCAGCACAAGCTCCGCGCACGTGCCCGCCGCCTTCAGAAAAAGCCCCAAAGCTATGCGCAGTTTATAGGGCGAAAGATAGGAAAATACGGTTTTCATCGCTCGTCCCCGCCCAACTCTTCCGCCACCCTCCTGGCGTTCGACGAGAGCTTTTCCATCAGCGAAGCGACGGCCGATCTTTCTTCTTCGCTGAACCCCGCAAGCACGCTTTCGTTCCACCTGCGGTGCACTTCGCGTATGAACGGCAGCGCGTTTTGCGCCTTTTCCGTGGGATAGACCAGCAGGCTGCGCTTGTCGCGCGGATCGGGCACGCGGGTAACGAATCCCTTTTCTTCGAGCGAATTGAGCTGACGCGCAACGTTGCTCTTGTGCACGTAAATTAATTTAGAAAGTTTTTCCTGCGAAACGCCGGGGTTTTTGCAGATGTTGAGGATATAGTAATCCTGATAGCTGCCGATGCCCAGCTCCGCGTAATTTTCCGTCCTGTACAGGTTGGCGCACCGCCATACCTCCCCGACGTATTTCATAAATACAGGCATGCTTATCCCTCCTGCGGGCAATCGTTGCGCCCGCAACTATTATTTTAATATAAGGAGGAAATATTGTCAAGAAAATCGGCCGCATTCGGCGCTTTCCGCCGTTGCCCCGCCCGCCGGGCATGAAAAAAAGAACCTCCTGAAGAGGTTCTTTTCATTCGCGTCAAACGTTTCTGCCGCAGCAGTTTTTATACTTCTTGCCGCTTCCGCACGGGCACGGGTCGTTTCTCCCGACCGTCTTCGCGGCGCGCCGCGGCGCGGCGGGGCCTTCCTGGTTGGTAACGAGGTCTTTCTTTTCCTCCACGGCGGGACGGCGGACGGGCACTTTCTGCAATTCCGCTTTTAAAAGCACGCCGATGGTGTCGTCCTGGATGCTGATGGTCATATCCTCGAACATTTCGCGCCCCTCTTTCTTGTATTCGATCACGGGATCCACGCCGCCGTAGGAACGCAGGGAAATGCCCTTTCTCAGCTGATCCATGGCGTCGATATGGTCTATCCACTTGCCGTCTACGTTCTTTAAAAGCACGATTTTTTCTATCTCGTAGAAGTTGAGCCCTTCTTCCTTATAGCGCGCGATCTTCGCCTCGTACGCCTCCGTAACGGCCTCGTTCAGCTGGGAAAGCATATATTCGTAATCCCAGTTCATGGCGCGTTCCTTGGTCATGAAGTTGCTTTCGGGCGGCAGGAGCTTTGCCTCTATCGTCTTGTTGAGCGCGTCTATGTCCCACGTTTCCGGTTTGTTTTCGTTGTCTATCGCCGTGGAAACGACGTATTTCGCAAATTCGGGAATGAGCTTTAATATGTCTTCATGCACGTTATCGGCTTTCAGCACCTTCAGACGTTCGGCGTACATGACTTCTCTCTGCTTGTTCATGACGTCGTCGTATTCCAGAACGTGCTTTCTGATGCCGAAGTTTCTGCCCTCGATGGCCCTCTGCGCGTTCTCGATGCTTCTCGAAAGCATTTTCGCCTGCAAAGGCTCGTCCTCCTTCACCTTGAAGAAACTGTAAACGCTCTGCAGCCGCTCGCCGCCGAACCGCTTGATCAGATCGTCTTCGAGCGAGATGAAGAACTGCGAGGAACCCGCGTCGCCCTGACGGCCGCTTCGTCCGCGGAGCTGGTTGTCGATACGGCGCGACTCGTGCCGTTCGGTGCCCAGGATATGCAGGCCGCCCGCCGCGATGACCTTTTCCTTTTCTGCGTCGGTCTGTTTTTTGAACTCGTTGTAAACGTCCCAGTAATGCGCGCGGATTTCCTTGATATTATCGGGCACGTCGGAAACGAAGGAGGTCGCAACCTCTATGTCTTCGGGATCCACGCCCTCTTCGCGGAGTTTTCTCTTCGCCAGGAATTCGGGGTTGCCGCCCAGCAGGATATCGGTGCCGCGCCCCGCCATGTTGGTAGCAATGGTAACGGCGCCCAGTCTGCCCGCCTGCGCGACGATATCCGCTTCTTTGGCATGGTTCTTCGCGTTCAGAACGTTATGTTTCACCCGCTTTTTCAAAAGCAGTTTGGAAATCTCCTCCGACTTTTCGACCGTTACCGTACCGATCAGCACGGGCTGCCCCTTTTCGTGGCGGCGCGCGATCTCTTCCACGATGGCGTTCATCTTGCCCTTTTCGGTGGAGTAGATGACATCGTTCATGTCGTTGCGGACGACGGGCTTGTTCGTGGGTATTTCGAGGACGTCCAGCCCGTAAATGGAGCGGAATTCCTCTTCCTCCGTCTTGGCGGTACCCGTCATGCCCGACAGCTTTTTATAGATGCGGAAATAGTTCTGGAACGTGATGGTCGCGTACGTCTTGTTCTCGTTGCGTATCTTCACGTTTTCCTTCGCCTCTATCGCCTGATGCAGACCGTCCGAATAGCGGCGGCCGATCATGAGGCGCCCCGTGAACTCGTCTACGATAATGACTTCGCCGTCGTTGACGATATAATCGTTATCCTTTTTAAATATATAGTGCGCTTTGAGCGCCTGCTGTATATGGTGGTTGAGGTCGGCGTTTTCGATATCCGCGAGGTTGTTGAGCCCGAAGAACCGTTCGGCTTTCGCCGAGCCGCTTTCGGTGATCTGCACGCTCTTTTCCTTGATATCGATAGTAAAGTCCTCGTCGAGTTTCAAAGTCTTGACGAACCTGTTGGCGGAGATGTATTTTTCGCTCGATTCCTGCCCTCTGCCCGAAATGATGAGCGGCGTTCTCGCCTCGTCTATCAAAATGGAGTCCACTTCGTCGACGATGGCGAACACAAGCTCGCGCTGAACCATTTGGTTGATGCGGCTCTTCAGGTTATCGCGCAGGTAATCGAAACCGAGTTCGTTGTTGGTTCCGTAGAGGATGTCGCAGGCGTAGGCCTTGCGCTTTTCGTCGTCCTCCATGCCGGGAACGACCACGCCGACCGTGAGGTTGAGGAACTTATAGATCTTGCCCATCCATTCGGCGTCGCGCTTGGCGAGGTAGTCGTTGACGGTAACGATATGCACGCCCTCCCCCGTGAGCGCGTTGAGATAGGCGGGCAGGGTGGCGACCAGCGTTTTGCCTTCGCCCGTTTTCATTTCCGCCACGCGCCCCTGGTGCAGACAGATGCCGCCCATGACCTGGACTTTATAGTGCCGCATGTTGAGCACGCGCCACGCGGCCTCGCGCACGACGGCGAACGCGTCGTACAAGATGTCGTCCAGCGTTTCGCCGTTTTTAAGGCGGTCCTTGAGTTCGGCGGTCATGCCCTTCAGCTGCTCGTCGCTCATGGCCTTGTATTTTTCTTCGAGCGCGAGAACCTTGTCGGACATAGAGTCCAAACGCCGCAGGTTCCGCCTGTTTTCTCCGCCTAAAAGATACCTGATGAGTCCCATTTTCACTCCTTTCGGAAAGCGCCGCTCTCCGCTTGTTTTTCTTTTTTCCTCTCCGAACCCGAAACGGAGGCGACGGTCAGGACAAAGACCTTTTCCGCCCCGCTCTTTTTGAGTTCGGCCGCCAGCGCGTTCGCGGTGGCGCCCGTCGTCGTAACGTCGTCGAGGATCAAAATATTCAGCCCCGCGACCGCCGCTTTATCCGCGACGCGGAACGTGTTTTCCATATTCTTCAGCCTGTCCGCCCTGTCGAGAGCGGCCTGTTTTGCCGTGGGACGGCGTTTTTCCGCGGCCGATATCACCCTGAGCCCGGTCAGCGCGGAAAATTCCCGCGCGAGCAGTTCGGTCTGGTTAAATCCCCTTTTACGCTGATCTTTTTTCAGCATCGGCACGTACGCGACGGCGTCCGCCGCGGCGAAACTGCCGTAATATACGTTAGCCAGATAGGGCGCGAACACCTTGGCGAGATAGCGCGCGTTGCCGTATTTGAATTTTCTGATCAGCGCCGAAACGATCCCTTCGTAGACGAATGCGCTCCTGCCCGCGTCGAAAGCGGTGAGCCGCCCCGCGCAGGTGTAGCAGTAATCCTGCGGCGCGTCGAGCTCCCTGCCGCAGTGGGCGCAGATCTCGCCGTCGTTGAGCGGCAGCTTTTCCGCGCATTCCCTGCAGAAGTATCCTCCGTCGAATATTTCCCGCCCGCAGTAAGCGCACGTCCAGCCGGGATTAAACGCGTTTTTCTCGGCGGCGCGTTTCAGAAATTCAAGCATGCAGATATTTGCCTTTCAGCTCCGCGGCCCTGTCGGTCTGCTCCCAAGGGAGCCCCGCTTTGCCGAAATGGCCGTAGACCGCCGTCTGTTCGTAAATCGGGCGGCGAAGGCCGAGTTTTTCGATGATGGCGAGCGGACGCAGGTCGAACTCCTCCCTGACGATGTCCGCCAGGCGTTCGTCCGCGAGCCTGCCCGTGCCGTGCGTGTCTACAAACACGGAAACGGGGTGCGCCACGCCGATGGCGTAAGCGACTTCCAGCGTGATCTCGTCGGCAAGTCCCGCCGCAACGAGGTTCTTGCATACGTAACGCGCCATATACGCCGCGCTCCTGTCCACCTTGGTGGGATCCTTGCCGCTGAACGAGCCGCCGCCGTGCGGGCATCTACCGCCGTAGGTGTCCACGATGATCTTCCTGCCCGTCAGCCCCGAATCTCCCGCAGGGCCGCCCGTTTCAAAGCGCCCCGTGGGGTTGATGAAATATTTCGTCCCGCCGTCGAGGAGTTCTTTCGGGATGACTTTTTCGACGACGTGTTTTTTCAGATCTTCGCGCAGGCGCTCGGTCGTTACCGTTTCGTCGTGCTGGGAAGAGAGCACCACCGCCGAAACGCGGCGTGCAACGCCGTTTTCGTATTCCACGCTCACCTGTCCCTTTCCGTCGGGACGCAGGTAGGGCAGAAACCCACTTTTTCTCACCTCTTCGAGGCGCTTGCAAAGTTTATGCGAAAGCACCAGCGTGAGCGGCATAAGCTCTTCCGTTTCGCGGCAGGCGTAGCCGAACATCATGCCCTGATCTCCCGCGCCGATCTTATCGGAAAGGCTGCAGCTGTTGCCCTTGCATTCGAGGGAGTTGTCCACTCCCAGCGCGATGTCGGGACTCTGCTTGTTGAGCCTCACCTCTATTTTGCAGCCGTCGGCGGAAAAACCGAGTTTCTCGTCCGTATAGCCGATGCTTTTTATCTTTTCGCGCGCGATCTTTTCCACGTCGATATCCGCGTTCGCGGTGATCTCGCCCATCACGAGAAGAAACTGGCTGGTCGCCGCACATTCGCACGCCACGCGCGCGTCGGGGTCTTTTGCCAAAATCGCGTCGAGCACGGCGTCGGCGATGCGGTCGCACACCTTATCGGGATGTCCTTCCGTGATGCTCTCGCTGGTAAATACTTTTTTCATTTCGTTCCTCGTCCGCCCCGCCGCGCGGGGCTCTTTCTCTTTAAAATTGCAATTCGGTTTATAGTATACCGCATTCGCCCGTCAAAGTCAATTGTTTTGTCTTTTTTATAATGTTTTCTCTGCGCCGCGCGCGCGGGGCATTTTTCGTCCGCGCAAAACATTTTACAAATTTTTAACAAATGCGTTTTATAATAGACTTGCTATTTAGTTGACATTGATTTTTATTTCCGCTATAATAGGCGCAAAACAATTGACGTGCGTGTCAACCGAAGGAGAAAAATCATGCCGAAAACTGCCAGACAGCTTGAAAAGATCAAAGCGGAACGCAAAGACCAGATCGTGCTTGCGGGGCTGAAAGTCTTTTGCGAAAAGGGCTACGACGGCGCGAAAGTGGACGACATAGTGAAAAAAGCGGGCTGTTCGCACGGCCTTTTTTATCACTATTTCCGAAACAAGCAGGAAATATTCGACGAGATCATGAAAAACGCCAACAACGACACTTACGAGGTGGTGGAAAAATATATTTCTTCGGGAACGGGCGCATATCGGGAAAAACTGAAGAATTTATTGACCTATATCTTTAATAAAATATATTCGAACGAGAATTTTTCCTATTACTTTTTCTTCTTCATATCCCGCTGGTTTCTGAAAGTGAACGCGGACGATTCGCTTACGAGCGGCGACCTCAAAAAGCCCCTGCCCCGCCTTTTCATGAAGTTTTTCGCCGACGGGCAGGCCGCGGGAGAATTCACCGACAAATATTCGGCGGAAAACTGCTGCACGCTGCTGCTTTCCGTCATTCAGGGGTATTCGCTGAACAACGTGCTCATTTCCAGGAACATAGAGCGCAACCCGTTCAGACCCAACATAGATTTTATCGTCGGAATTTTCGAAAAATAAACGGCGGCGGCCCTGTTGCCGGAAACGGAACGCAGGGCGGCGCGGAACGACAGACCGATAAAAGGAGGCATTATGATAAAACAACTGGCAAAATCCGTCCGGGAATACAAACGGGACACGATACTTACGCCGATCTACGTTACGGCGGAAGTCGTGCTCGAAGTGCTTATTCCCCTTGTAACTTCCTATCTGATAGGCGCGATAAAGGCCGCAAATATGTCGCGCGTGTTCATGCTCGGCGGCGTACTCGTAGGGCTGGCGTGCCTGGCGCTTCTGTTCGGCGTGCTCAGCGGGCGGGCGTGCGCGCGGGCGTCCTGCGGGTTCGCGAAGAATTTAAGGAAAGACCTTTACTACCGCGTTCAGACCTTTTCCTTTTCCAACATCGACAAATTTTCCTCTTCGAGCCTCGTTACCAGGCTCACGACCGACGTTACCAACGTGCAGATGTCCTTCATGATGATCATAAGGATCGCCATCCGAAGCCCGATGATGTTCATTTTCTCCATCGTCGCGGCCTTCGTCATGAGCCCGCGTCTGGCGTGGATCTTCGTGATCGTGCTGCCCCTGCTCGTGGGCGGACTTGTCCTGATCATCTCGAAGGCGGTGCCGTTCTTCAACCGCATTTTCAAAAAATACGACGCCATGAACGAATCCGTGCAGGAAAACGTCAAGGCCATGCGCGTGGTCAAGGCCTACGTGCGCGAAGACCACGAATCGGAAAAATTCCGCAAAACGTCCGACAGCGTGCGCGCCGACTTCACCAAGGCGGAACGCCTGCTCGCCCTTAACACCCCGCTCATGCAGTTCTGCATGTACGTGGTCATGCTCATCGTTTCCTACTTCGGCGCCAGCCTCGCGGTTAAATCCCTCGGCCTCGATTTCGACGTGGAAAACCTGCAGGCAATGATCAACTACTCCACCATGTGCCTGATGAGCATGATGATGCTGTCCATGGTCGTGGCGATGATTACGATGTCGGCGGCCTCCGCCCGCCGTATCTGCGAGGTACTGAAAGAGGAAAGCGACTTAAAGAGTCCCGAAAACGCCCTCACCGAGGTGGAAAACGGCGAGATCGTGTTCGACAACGTGAGTTTCAAATATTCGGAAAAAGCGGAAAAATATGCGCTTAAAGACATCAACCTCACCATAAAATCGGGAGAAACGGTGGGCATACTCGGCGACACGGGTTCGTCCAAGACCACCCTCGTCAACCTCATTCCGCGGCTGTACGACGTTTCCGTCGGTTCGGTAACGGTCGGCGGGCGCGACGTGCGGGAATACGACCTGGAAACGCTGCGCAACCAAATCTCCGTGGTATTGCAGAAAAACGTGCTTTTTTCGGGCACTATCAAGGAAAACCTCCGCTGGGGCGACAAGGAGGCGAGCGACGAAGAGCTGGTGCGGGTTTGCAAGCTCGCGCAGGCCGACGAGTTCATACAGAATTTCCCCGATAAGTACGATACCTTTATCGAACAGGGCGGCACCAACGTTTCCGGCGGTCAGAAACAAAGGCTTTGTATCGCCCGCGCGCTGCTGAAAAAGCCGAAAGTCCTCATTCTGGACGATTCGACCAGCGCTGTGGACACCAAGACGGACGCCCTCATAAGAAAGGCCTTCCGCGAAGAGATCCCCGACACGACCAAGATCATTATCGCGCAGCGCGTGGCCTCCGTGGAAGACGCCGACAAAATCGTCATCATGAACAACGGAGAAATAGAGGCCGTCGGCCATCACGAAGACCTTTTAAAGAACAACGAAACGTACCGCGACCTTTATTATTCGCAGAAAAAAGGAGGCGATGAAGATGCCGAAAACTAAAATGAAAGGCGTTCCGCACGGCAGAGCGCGCAAAGGTACTTTCGGAAGATTGATGAAATATCTCTTCAAATACCATAAAGCCGCCATGATCACGGTGTTCTTCTGCCTGATCTTCACGGCGGTCGCCAACGCCGCCGCCCCTATCTTTCTCAACAATATGATAGAGATCATCGGCAGGGGCATAGAATACGGCAACGCCAACGGCGCGGCCGCAGGCTGGGAATACACCTGGCCCAACCTTATAAAGGTAATCGGCACGATGATCGGCATCTACGTGCTGGGCATCGGCGCGAACACGCTGTACACGCAGCTGATGGCCATCGTAACGCAGAGCTTTCTGCATAGGCTGAGAACGGATTTGTTCGACGGCATGCAGCGCCTGCCCATCAAGTATTTCGATACGCACACCCACGGCGACATCATGAGCCATTACACCAACGACGTGGACGCCGTCCGCCAGCTCGTTTCGCAGAGCATACCGAACCTCTTTCTCGCGATCACCATGCTGGTATTCCTGCTCTGCATCATGCTCTATTACAGCATCTGGCTGTCGCTCGTCGTGTTCCTCGGCGTGTTCGTCATGTTCCTCATCACGAAGAACGTCGGCGGTAAATCGGGCAAATTCTTCCTGCAGCAGCAGATCGCGCTCGGCAAGACCGAGGGCTTTATAGAAGAGATGATGCACGGACAGAAGGTCGTAAAGGTCTTCTGCCATGAAGAGGAGGCCGAAGCCAAGTTCGACACGCTCAACGAACAGCTGTTCAGCGACAGCTGCGCGGCGAACACCTTTGCGAATATCTTAATGCCGATCATGGTCAACGTGGGTAACCTGCTCTATGTTGTGCTCGCTTTCCTGGGCGGCGTCATGGCGATCAACGGGCTCACGAACCTCAGCATCACGGGGCTTTCCGCTCCCGATACCATTTCGTATATAGCGATTATCGTTTCCTTCCTGTCGATGTCCCGCCAGTTTACGAACAACATCTCCAACATGGCGCAGCAGATGAACTCCGTCGTCATGGGACTTGCGGGCGCAGACCGCGTGTTCCAGCTGATGGACGAAAAGCCCGAAGAAGACGAAGGGTACGTTACCCTGGTAAACGCGGAAATCGACGAAAACGGCAACATTG
>UQZE01000015.1 GCA_900545325.1 uncultured Eubacteriales bacterium | reverse complement strand
TACACCCCGACCAGAAACAACCGCAAAGAAGGCATGCGGACAGGATCATACAGATGATTTTTTTCATTTATTTCTCCCGTTTCTGCGTTTTCTGAAAACTATGACGCCCGACGTGCCGACCGCCGCCATGCCAAGCAGCGCCGTTTCCGCGCCTATCGCGCCGGAACAGGAACAGCCGCCTTTATCTTCGGGGTTTTCCGCAGGCGGATTGGGGGCGGGTTCGGAGGTCTTTTCACTCCAAACGCCGAACTTCACGTCGTCGATATAAAGTTTCACGTTTTCGTTGCAATCGTTGTAATTGAGAAAACGGATACTGTCCACCTGGCTCACGAAAGCGGAATCCATTTTAAAAGTCAGCGTTACCGTCGTCCAGCCGTCGTCGTCCGTTTCAAGCACAAAAGGATATTCGTTGACGTTTACGCCGCTCGTTTCCCGCAGCCATTCCGTGTAATTCAGATACTGGACGAAATGTTCCACGCCCGTCGCGCCGATAAACGTTACCTGCAGACCGATCCCGGGATCGAAACCCTCCGCGCCTTCGTACTTATATCTGTAAGACAGCGTGAACACGTCTTCCGTATTGAATTCGGAAACGTCGAGGAACACGAAAGAGCTCGCCCATCTGTTGCTGAGTTTGTCTTCGTTTTCGGGATCGTAAGCGATCAGCAGCGCCTTGTTGCCGTCGAGATCGACAATACGGCCGGGAGCGTCGTAATCCGAACTGCCCCAGAAATATGAAGATTCGTCCGGTTCGGGTATCATGGTGTATCCCGCGTTCAGATATTCGAAATCGCCGCCTAAAACGAGGTCGCGGTAAGTCAGCCCCTCCGTAGAAGGCGTTTCATGCCGCGTAACGCTGCCCTCGATCTTTTTTACGGAAAGATTGTCTATCCTGACGGAGCCGCTCCCCTTGAACGTGGTATACAGACTCAGCACGTGCGGTTCCATGAAATTGTTGATCAAAACCGACGCGGAATAACGGTAATACCCTTCCGTTTCTGCATCGTCGAGAAACTCAAAGTCGCTCTTTTTGCCCGCCGCCGTAGTCGAAGCGGAATTATAGGTCATATCGACCGCCGCGAAAAAGAATTCCAGCTTTCCGTTATAGTCGTCGGAGGGTTTTACGTCGAATTCGACGAGATATCTGCCCACGCCGTCGATATCGAGCGGCGTGTTAAACGCGCTGTCCGTTCCGGCCATTTCCAGCACGACGTTTTCGCCGTCCATGACGATATAAGCGTTGTTCGCGTCGTTGAACCCGTGCTCGCTGCCGACGTTCACTTTATCGTTTTCGAACGCCACCGAAAAATCGTTTTCGTAAACGACTTCTTCCGTATCGCGGTCGACGATCTTCACATCGAACAAGCGGAGTTCGCGCACGTTGTCGTTTCCGTGGAAGAACCAAACGTTAACGGCGTTGAACTGTTCGCCCTCATCGAGCGTATAATCGATTTCCACCCGCTTATAGCCCTGTTCGGTCACGGGCAGATCGAACAAAGTCTGCCCGTCCTTTATTATCACCTGTTTCTTGCCTTCGCTCGTTTCGTTTACGTTGAATTCGCAGTACTGCGCCGCGTTATTGCCCATAATGAGGAAGTCGCAGATGAATTTATAATTGCCGGCCTCGATAAAACCGGGCTGGATCCATAAACTCATGGTATCTTTCGTTTCCGTTTTGTCGTTGTCATAAAGGCGGGCGTAGGTTTCCGTCGTTCCGTCCGTCCGGCGTTCCCTTACGAGCTTGCCGTAGCCCGCGTTGAATTCGCCTTCCGAAGCGCAATAAATGCCGTTGTACCCCCTGTCCTCATATTCGCCGTAGGGAATATCCGCTTCGCTTATTTTTGAGAACGGCGCCGTAAAATCGTTGCAGTATACGATATTGTTTTCCGCGTCGCGGTATGTTACGCGGTAAACGTGAGCCTCGATGCCGGCGGTTTTTTTATGATAAAGCCACAGCATGACGGCGGGAAATTCATTGCCTGCGTCCAGATGAAAGGTCAGCTCTGTCTTTTTCAGTCCGTCGATTTCACTGTCGGCAAGCGCGGCATATTCTTCGGCATTGAAAACGTTTTGCGCGATCTCATCCTGTCCGTTATACTTTACCGCAAAACAATCGCCCGTGCTGAAACCGATCAATTTAAAATCGACCGTTACGGTGTACTGCCCTGCGCCGAGCCAGCCCGGCTGCACCCAAAGATCCATGGAATCGAAAGTCGTCGTCTGCGCGCCGTCGTAATACATCCTGACATACGCTTTTTCGCCGTCCTGTACGAACTGCGCCTGTCCGCCGTTCAGGGAACTGCTGTTGTAGCAGTCGTACTTTCGGTCTTCGTAAGCGCCGAGCGGCACGGGCTGCGGGGAAACGGGATTCGTTTCCTCGATATCCGCCCCGAACTCGCTGCGGAAATCTTCGAAATCTCCGTTGGTTACAAGTTCTTCGCCGTACGCCGCCGCGGCGGACGCATTTCTGCCCCCGACGTTCGCAAAACAAGCGAATGCCATGACGATTGCGAGAAGCAGCGCCGGGACCTTTACCGTTTTAACAGTAAGTTTCATGATTTTCCTCCTTAAAATTTAACCTTTAACGATTTTATTATCCCATCTCAGCGCTTCGGCGGAAACGGGAAGTCGTTCCTTCCATTCGGCGATCGGACTGTACGCGGCGTGAGGTTCGGTCTGATACCAATAGGCCGTGCTCGACCAGTCGTCGCTCCTGTGATTGCAATGTCCGTGCTCTACCGTAACCTTTATCTCCCTTTCGAAATTGATCGGGTCTGCGATATGGTACCTGTAATAACTTATCTTTCCCTTCCAGTTTTCTTCTCCGCCCAGAAGCAGTCCGTGATACGGCGCGCAGTATTCCTGTCTCGGACACCACGCCATATTCACGTAATCTTCCGTTCCGGTTCCATGGATAGAAGGACTTTTCTCTCCGTCGATAAAGATCATATCGTCCCCCTCTCCCGGCCAATCCCAGAGATTCGACGTATTCAGATTGTGGATATTTATATTTGCCCCGCAGTAATGTCCGCGGCCTTTCGCTTCCAGAACGACGTAATTTTCCGCGCCCGTGGCGTTGCTGCCGCCGAAACACCATTCGCGGTGATCGGCGCACGCGCTTTCCTCCACGCCCCGCGTAGGACACTCCCTGTGCCAGCGCGCATGAAAATACAGCGCGTCTTCCGGTACGGGTTGTTCCTGAAAATCCACGTAAAAATAGAATTGCAGCGGTATGTCGCAGTCGTTTTGTACGGAAAAGCGAAAACTTTTCCTGAAAGGCATCGGCCACCAGCTGTTGAAGCCCTTTCCGTCTTCGGGACTCATCTGTAACGGCGCGCTCACGAAATTTTTGCTGAGCGCGTGTCCCATGCCGAAGAAATCGCCTACGGGCGCCTCCACGCTCGGGCTTTCCTCTCCGTCCCAATAAGCGCGCAAAACGGTCTTGCGCAGCAAAAACTCTTCCACGCGGCCGAAATTCGCCATCGTTATCCAAATATGCTTTACGATTCCTTCGCCTTTGAATTCTGCAAAATCTCTCGTTTCATGCGGCTTTATTTCATACCAGTCTGCATTGCCGCCCGTTCTGTCGTAACTCGAAATCCTTCTGCGGCGGCCCTCGATCCGCCTGTAAATCTGCTCCATATTTTCAGTCTCCTTATTTAATTCCGGCAATGGTGATGCCCTGTACGATATACTTCTGCGCGAACACGAAAATGAGAAGGGGGCCGGTTACGGAAATGAGCGTTCCCGCCACCACGACGCCGAAATCTCCCCTGTAACGCGACTTCAGTATCAGAATGACCTGCATTATTTGTTTTAAACCTACGTTTTCCGTAACGGTGAGGCTGGGCCACAGATAGCTGTTCCAGTATCCCATGAAAACGCTTGCGCCGATAATGATGAGCGGCGTAACCGCAAGCGGCAGGAAGATGCGCACGTAGATGCCGAATCTTCCCAGTCCGTCTATCTGCGCGGCCTCTTCATATCCCCTCGGCACGGATAAAAAGAACTGCCTGAAAAAGAACGCGTTATATCCGTTTGCGACGCCCGGCAGCACCAACACGAAAAACGTGTTCATCATTTTGAGCGCGGATACGACTTTGATGGACGTGATCAGTATGGATATTCCGGGAATAAACATCTGAAACACCACGTAACACCAGAAAAAACGCTTTAACGGAAAATCGAGCCGCGCAAACGCATATCCCGCCATCGAATTCACCGCGAGCGACAATATCACGCCGACCGTGGCAACGCCCAGGGTAGACATATAACTCATGAAAAAGTTGATGTCAGAATACGTTTTGAATACCTTTGCAAAATTATCGAAATGCCACACGCTCGGAAAGATTATCAGCCCCGCGGGCAGAACTTCGCTCTTGCTTTTAAATGCCGATATGATCATCCAAAGCAGCGGAATACATACGACGAGGAGGACGAACGACGCGGCGATATACATAAATACGCGAAAAATTTTCGATTTCATCACACACCTCAATCGTCGCTCGATTTTTCCGAGCGGATCACGCGGAACACGATCATGTTGACGATCGCGATCGGTATCATGATGAGCACGGCGGCGGCGATCGTCAGAGACTGCGTGGCGGCGTTGTCGCGATAAGAGTTATACACATACAATACCGGCGTATATGTTTTGAACAACGGTCCGCCGCCCGTCATCATCATGGGAATTTCGAACATCTGCAGATTTGCCGCTACCAGATTCACGACGATGAGCACGAAGTAATTTTTCATGTTCGGCAACGTGATGAACCAGAGCCGCGCCGCCGCGGACGCGCCGTCGAGTTCTGCCGCTTCGTAATAGCTTTGCGGTATATTTATCAGCCCCGCATAAAGCACGAGGCAGTTGTATCCGAATCCCAGCCAAAGCGTGGGATAAACGACCGAAACGTAAGGCCAAAGCCCCTCCCTGTCGAAGGCGATCGGATTTTTATCGAGACTCAATAAAATACCGTTGATCAGCCCGCCCGAATAGTTGGTGAGGAACAGAAAGATTATGCTTGCGGCAATTCCCGAAATCAGGCAGGGAATATATATGATTGCTCTCACCGTTTTTGAAAATCCGGGGCCTACATTATTGATGACGTGCGCGAAGAAAAAACTCAGCAGCACCATCAGCACGACCACGCAGGCCGTCAGCAGAAAGACGTTCAGAAAAGAATCGACAAACAGCTCTGTGGACAGTATCTGTATATAATTTCCGAGACCAACCCATTCCTGCACCTCGCTGTATACCCTGTATTCGAAAAGCGAACGATACAGCGCGAGAACGAGCGGGATCATCACGAATACCGTAATGCCCAGCACGCAGGGCAGAATCATCAGCAATCCCGTCGTTTTATCCTTATAATTCAACGACTTTGCGAGTTTCATGATCAGCCGTTATAATGCGGATTTTTTCCCGCGATATCGGAAACCGCGATGATATTGTCTATCTTCTCCGCAAGTTTCTGCGTCAGCTGGACGGTCGTATCGCTCGTACCCTGTATCATGTTTTCCATCGTCCACGCGACCTGCAAAGACACGTTCCATGTATAGATCGGCTCCATCACGGCATTTGCGCATACGCCGTTTATGATATCCGCAAATTCGGCGTATTCGCTGGTCTTTACGAGTTTATCCACTTCGGCGCTCACCGATTTCAGCGCGCTCGTCCTGCTGTATCCGCTCATTGTGTAAAACTCCACGTTCTGCGCGGTGTTCTCATACATCAGTTTTTCAATGACCTTGCCCGCAAGCTCTTTGTTTGCGCACTTTGCGTCGATACAGAAACACCAGCCGCCGTTCGTCGCGGTAACTTTGTCCTTGTCGCCGCTCTGCGTTGGCATGACGGCAATCCCGACGTCGTCGAGCTTTTCGGGATATTCCTGAATGATCGTGCCCAGCTGACTGGAAACGGCGAGCGTCATCGCATATTTCCCTTCCGCCCATGCGGAAATGATCTCATTGTATCCGTTTGCATGCACGGCGCTCACGGGCGCATATCCGTTATCGTAAAGCGCTCCGTAAAAATCTAAATACGCGGCATACGCCTTTACCTTTTCGGCGTCGTCAAACACGGAAGAACTCCAATCGTCCTTGATGGGCCAGCCGTCCAACTGATTGTATACCATACCCCACGTTGCCCAGCCGATATCGCCGCCCAAAGGCATGCCGAGCGTATACGTCCCTTTGTTCATCGTCGGCTTTATCTTTGCGCACGCGGCGAGCAGTTCCTCCCACGTTTCGGGCGCTTTTTCAATACCCGCTTCCGCGAATTTCGACTTGGAGTAAAACAACAGCGTGCTCGCCTCCGTATACCACGGATAAGCGTAGGTTTTTCCGCCGAAAACGATCGCTTCTTTCACCACGTCTTTAATGTCGTTCATCGCGTCTTCGGACATATAGTCGTCTATCGCGCAGATATTTCCATTATCGTACTGCGTATAGATGTGGTTATAGCTGTGCATGATGATGTCTGGAGCCTGTCCCGCTTCTCTTGCAGAGGTCAGACGATCGTTAAAATTCTCTTCGATCACGTATTCGACTTCCACTTGTATGCCGTCGGTCAGATCTTCGTTGATCGCCCGCACGACGGCGTCGAACTGATCGTTCCTCCATTGTTCGAATTCCCGCGCCATGATCTTTATCTCCGTAGCGCCTTCCTCTACGGGATAATCGTCTTTTGTGCAGGCCGTCATACCGAAAAGCGAACTCCCCAGTAAAAAAACGGCGCCGATAATGCTGATTAATTTTTTCATCGATCTCTCCTTTTATCATTTTTATTATTCTCCGTTCTGTATTCCAACGGTGAATATCCTGTCAATCTTTTAAAATATCGGCTGAAACTGTAAAGATTGTCGAATCCCAGTTCATCCGCGACTTCCGACATCGAAAGATTTGTCGTAAGAATAAAATTCTTCGCTTTTTCTATGCGTAATTTTTCGTGATAAGCCATCGGGCTGATTCCCGACACGCTTTTATAGATGGTAACGAAATAGTTCGTACTGTATCCCACGTGTTTCGCGACTTCCGCCGTCGTTATCGCCCTGTCGCAGTTTCTTTGCATGAAACCGTTTGCATTTTCCACTACGTCGAGCGCATTGCCTTTCACGCAGTTATTTTCCTTGCCGATAAATTTATTGTTAAAAATCAGGTAGAGCAGCTCGAACATCAGCGACTTGCACCGGATTATGCTGAGCGGATTTTTATTTGCGCTTTCGACGATTATTTTTTGTATCAGATTATCGATAGAATAGGGATCTTTAAAAGAAAGTTTCGTCGGAACGTTCAGAAGCGGATTTTCCCGCAGAACGTTTTTGCGCATAAAAGCGTCCGTCTGCGGCATTTTAATGGGGATTTCCAGGCTTTCGCTGAGTTCGTCATAATAAAAGTCAAAATGTATATGCGGCTGGCGCACCCGTTCGGTGCCGATGCTTTTGATGCTGTGGATCTGCCCCGGCACAAAAAAGAACAGTTCCCCCGCCGTTCCTATAAACCTTTTTCCTTCCGTCAAGACCTCTATCGAACCTTCCTTGACATATAATAATTCAAAGTCGTAAATATATCGTTCGGGCAGTTCCCAGCCGATAGGCATTTTCGCGTCCCATGCTCTCCGCACATAGACCGACATACCGCTTAATATCTTTTGTATTTTATCCATTATCTCTCCCTTCAGGCAACCTTATTATAGCGTTTAGACAATTGAAATGAAATAGCAAAAACTACAATAAATTTATCAAATTTAACTTTTTATGCCTTTCGATATTTATCTTTTTTCACGATTTAATATCTGCAAATCGTTGAAAATACATACCGAAGGGCATAAAAAAACGGCTTCGTTTCCGAAACCGTTTTATCCGCAGATTTTTCCTTATTTCGTTTTCAGCAGTTCTTTCGCGGCGAGCAGGGGCGCGAACACGCCTCCCTGCACCGTGCGGTTGATAAAGTACACGATCTTTCCGTCCGTCGTGTGGTACCAATCCCCGAAAGGCGCGCGGCGCGGGCTTTCTTTCAGGAACTTCAAAACGGGCGCGTAAAGCGCGGCGCGTTTTTGCTTATCGTCCGTCATGGCCGCGGCCCATAAAATCCAGTCGGATTTCGTATAATCCGCGCGCACGTCGAGGGGTACGCCGAAAGCGTTGTTCTTCGATACGTAATACGACGTTTCCTCTTCGCAGACTTCCCGGGAAAAAAGGGAAAATCCGAACAGCTTGTCGAAAAGCATGTTGTACTTGATGGAATAGCTCCCTTTCTGCCCGTAGGCGAGCGGGAGAACGCCCGCGCCCGTTTCCGCGCGGAGGCGCGCCGCATAATCTTTTGCGAGGGCGTAATATTTTTCCGCCGCCTCCTTTCTTCCGAGATTTTCGCATATGAGCGCGAAACTTTCTATGCCGACCACCGCCTTGACCGCGAGGTTCACGTTGTTGGCAAGATGTCCGGCAAAGTCGTCCGTACAGAGCTGGCTTTCAGGTTTAAGCCCGTATTTTTCGAGATACGTTACCCACTTTTCGAGCAGGTCGAAGTTCTTTTCCGCAAGGGAAAAGTCTTTCTTCGCCACGGCGGCCGCCGCCGTCG
Organism: uncultured Eubacteriales bacterium; assembly: GCA_900545325.1. Lineage (GTDB taxonomy): Bacteria > Bacillota > Clostridia > Christensenellales > Borkfalkiaceae > UMGS775. The sequence goes on along the minus strand of UQZE01000015.1, from coordinate 13,677 downwards.
CCACGATCATGTTTCCGCATTCCTCCACGGGCATCTGATATTTGAATTCGTAAACGCCGCTCTCCGCGGGAAACATATAAAGGCCGAGATGCGTGCGCGCGACTGTATCGGGCGCGTTGAGCGAGCCGCAGGCGTATTTGTCGTCCCGTCCGCTCACGCCGTATATCTGTCCGCAGCAATAGGGATAAGTGCCGATATCGTGCGGGGCGAAATCGAACGTCCAAACGTCCATGCGCGCGAAGTCGAATATGCCGCGCAGCATGCCGTTGACGAGTTCGGGATTATAAAGAAGATAGAGCGGCATGGACGGGTAGGTGATGTCCGCCGTGCCTATGCAGCCGTTGGAGTTACATTCCTTGGATAAAAAGAGCAGTTCCCCTTTGCGGTTTTCCACGAGTTTGTGCGCGCCGACGGACTGTCTGAGCGCCGCGCAGGCGAGCAGATAATACCCGTCTCCCACACCGTCGCAGTCGGTTTTCAGTTTTTCGTCGAACGCGGAAAGCCTGCACAGGACGCTTTCCTTTTCCGCCGCGGAAAATCTGAGCGCGTCGAAAATCGTTTTTCCGTCCTTGAAAAAATAGTTCTTGAGCCATTCCCCGAAATACGAGATCGACACGCCGTCGTCGAACGCCGTCATGAAATATCCCTTTTTCTTGCGGGACACGGCGAGTATGTATTTGCGTTCTTCCGCCTTTTTCACGTATTCGGCAGAACCCGTGCCGAGATAACCGTTCAACCCCGAACGGGATAAAAACCAGCCTTCCTCCCCCGCGAGATACACCGTGCCCCAGTCCGGCGAGATCATGTCGTTCGCATGCGACATAGGCAGATTGCGCCTGCGGGTGAAAAACGCCGCCTCGTAACCCTCTTCGGGCACGACGCCGCCGATGACTTCCGCCTCTTCGTCGTAACAGAACCCTTCGTCGAGCGCGACCGCGACGGAAAACGCCTGCGGCGCGCCCTTTTCCCTTATTTCGTATTCCGTGTAGCACACGGGACAGCTCATCAGCTGCAGATCGTCCGGCAGGAGCGGCGAAACGAAACGCACTTTCAGTTCGAAAGCTTCGGCCGTAAAATCGTATTCCGTGGCGAACGCGCTCACGCGCACGTCGGTCTGCACAAGCGGCTCCGCGCCCTCCATACGGCCCATAAAGCAATAGGTCTTTTCGCCGTAGCGCACAAAGCCGTAGGCCTTTTTCTCTTTCCCCGTCCAGAACTGCGTGTCTGCGGCGGCGAGTTCGTCGCTCGGGGACCATACCGAAAACAGCGGGTCCACGATCCAAAGCGGATAAGCGGGCAATAATCTCTTCATATTCCGTCTTCCTCGTTTTTTTAATTACAGTATAAACCAAAACCGCCGCAAACACAAGAAATTTACGGCAAAAAAACAGCCGTATCTCTACGGCCGTTTTTATTACGCGTAATATCTCGCGAGCATGGCGTAACAATGCGCGTTCGCGGATTGCAGCAATATCTGCCTCGGGTTTCCCTCTGAATTGGGATTGCCGTCGTTAAAATACGACCACCCCTCTATCCATGCGGGACTGACCAGGCCGTCCTCCGAACGGTTGTTTTTCCACGCGTAATCGAGCGAAGAGCGCATATGTTCGATATACGTCGCGCAGTTTTCGTCCCACTCCGCGAGATCCATAAACCCTTCCAGCAGGAAGGACGTAAACCAGCTGTTCGTATTGTAGGCGTACTGTCCTTCGAGCACGGCGCCGTTGGCAAACTTTCTGTCCGCGCCCGCGGCTACTTTTTCGTTTCTTTCGCGGTAGATGTCCGCGAGAAGGGAGCTGTCCTCCCTGAACCAGTCGTAGAGTTCCGCGCCCGCGGTCATGAACGTGCCCGTGTTGTAAGGCAGTTCCTGCGCGTCCACCAGCTGAATCTGATCGTCCCTGTTGGTCATTTCCTTAAAGCCCTCCGCGAGGAAAACCTTGTCGCGCAGGCAGTTCGAATCGGGATTGAGCAGTTCGGAATAACAAAATTCGTAGATATTCTGCGCTTTCAGAATGAAATCGTCTTTCAGCCCGTCGTACTTTCCTCCGAATTCTTCGTTATCCATTTCCGCGGCCAGTTTGACGAGCATCATCGCCGTGGGCGCCGAAGAACAGGCGTTCAGAGAAGCGTGGTTGTTATCGTCCAATCCGCCGCCGCCCGGTTTGTCTTCGAAAAGGAATTTTGCCGACCATTTCCAGTAAATGCCGTTCAGCCCCTTGGTCGGTTCGTAACCCTCGCCGATTATCCAGTTGACGATGTTGACCGCCTCCGCAAAATACTCCGTCCTGCCGAGATTTTTGTAGGCGTAATAGAACTCCTTCGCCACCCAAACGTTGTCGTCGAAGAAAATGCCGTCCATACCCGCGGAAACGCTGTCGATCGTGCCGTCGTTCCTGCCCGAATTGTAAACGGCGTAGGAATTTGCGGTGCCGTCGTTCCTGCCGAATTCGGCGAGGACGTGGCCGGGATTGTTCCACGACTGCCCTTCGCCGACGCGCACTTCGCGCACGCGGTAATGGCGCAGCCCCTCGATCAGCTCTTCGAGATATTCCGTGAGATAATCGTAATCCGCATGCGTTTCGTCTATGCAGAGCAGTATGCCGTTGACCATAGACACCTGTTCGGTGAACGGCCAGAGATAGGGCGCGCCGCCTTCGGGCGTGAGCGAGGAAAGCTTGGTTTCGGAATCCCAGTAATTCTCGCGGATGAGTTTCGCGTATTCCACGGCGCGGGCGAGATTTTCCTCGCCGTAAAGCGCAGACGGGTCGTTCGTCCATTTCGCCTTGAGCGTTACGTCGGCCGTCGGCGTATAGCTTTCCCCCGCCAGCCCGGCCAGAGTTTCTCCGTTATACCAGCCGCCGAATTCATATTCCGCCTTCACGGGCGAAGGCAGCGTCAGAGACCGTCCCTTTTCGACCGTCGCAGACGTTTCCTCCTCCATCGTGCCGCCGTCGAGATCGAAAGTTACGGTGTAAGTATTTTCCGTTTTTCCCCGCCCGTCGCAGGCGGCAAGCACCGAGGCCGCCATGACGAGCGCGAGCAATACAGTCAGGATTTTACGATGCGTCATTTATTTTCTCCCTTTACAAATTGATAAAAATACGCCAGCGTGCCGAAGTTTTCGGCGTTGGCCGCGGAATCGAGCACGTTCACCTTGCTGACGACGGGATTGCCGTTTTCGTCCTTGCTCCAGCCGTTCACCCAGTTGCTCGGCATGAGCCCGTCCTCGAGCATGGCGTAGGCGTTGTTGAGGTTCGCCTCATACGCCTCTATGTATTCGAGCGCTTCCGGTTCGTATTTATAAAGTTCCACCCAAGCGTCTAAAAGCAGAACGTTGAACCACGGATTATCCGAAGTGATGGTCTTAAAATCGTAACCCTCCCTGTTCTCGAACCAGTAATTGTACGCGCCGAGCGCGCTGGCCGAAGCCTGATCGAGATACTTCTGTTCGCCCGTGATTTCGTACAGCTTTACCCCCGCCGCGATCATACTGCCCGTGTTGTAGGTGAATTTCCAGGTCGTAACGTTCCCTTCGTTGGAAATATTGTCCCAGTACACGTTGTCGGACGGGTCGCGCAAGGTGTCGTACGTCCATTGATAAACCTGCACGGCGCGATCCAGCCATACGGGCTTTTCCAGCGTTTCGGAAAGACGGGCGAACAGGAGCGCCGCGGGCGCGTTGGAACAGGCGTTGCGCGAATTTTTCTTCTGCTCGCACCAGTAGATCCCGCCGAGCTCGTCTCCCGCCCAGCCGCTCCAGATGTATTCCGCAACGGCCTCCGAGGTTTTCAGATATTCCTCGTTCCCGAATATCTCGTAGGCGTTTAGAAATTCGCGGCTGATCCACACGTTGTCGTCGTAATACGTATCGCCCGCAGCCATGCCGGCCGCAGTCGCCCGCGTGGCGCAGTACGTATGGTAATCCGTCCTGTACGCGCGGTAATATTCAAAACCCTGCAGCGTCTTTTCGTAAAAACCGGAAATATAGGTCTTGAACCCCTCCCCGAGCGTGGCGATGCGCCAGCTGGACGCCACCGTTTCGGTATACGGCCAGGCGAACGCCGTGCTCATATCGCCGGAAGCGTCCGTGGTAAAGTTTGGATAGTAGTGATACATGAAGAGCGCGTCCTCCGTCCAGTATTTATCCTGCACGGACTGATTGAGCTGCACGCTGCGCGCCGCGTATTCGGCGGCCTTTTCGTTGAGACCGGCGTACATGTCCTTTTTCGCGCACCCGCCGCAACCCGCGCCGATGGCCGCGGCCAAAAGCAGCGAAATCCATTTCGTTTTCATTTACAATTCTCCTCTCCCGCTCATTTCCGTCACCGCGAGGGCGAAGAGCGTATTCGCCCAGCAGAACCACGGACGGGTGTAACGCGAAGGATCGTCGCAATGGAACCCCTCGTGCATGACCTCGCAGCCCGCGTCCGTGTTCAGCAGCGTTTCCATGCAGCGTCTGCGCTCCTCCGCGTCCGCGGAAGTCAAAAGCTGCATGATCACGCCGATATGCCAGATGTACTTTTCGGGCGTGTGCGGACTGCCCACGCCCGCCGCCGCTTTCCCCTTGAAATAATAAGGGTTCTTTTCGCTCAAAACGAATCTGCGCGTGTTTTTGTAGACGGGATCGTCCGCCGTGCAATACCCCAGATAAGGCAGCGACAATAGGCTGGGAACGTTGGCGTCGTCCATCAGGTTCACGCCGCCGAGGCCGTCCACCTCGTAGGCGTATATCTTGCCGAATTCCGAATCGACGACGGCGAATTTCTGTATGCCCTCGCTTATCTCGGAAACGAGCGTTTCCATTTCCGCGCGCATATCTTTGACGTCCGCCTTTTCCGCGTTTTTGCAAAGATAGTCGAACACCACGGTAACGAACATGTTCGAGGGTACGAGATAGCCGTATTCGCACACGTCGTCGCTCGGTCGGTAACCGTTCCACGTCATGCCCGTATATCCCACGGGATTTCCACGCCCGCCGTTCTGCAAGGTGGGGAACTGCGGATATTTCGGCCGCGAATGGAAGTAAGCGCTCTTTTCAAAATGACGCTGTTCGGTTTTGAACGTGTCAATTATCTTTCTGAGCGCCGCGCGGAACTCTTCGTCGTAAACGGTGAAATCGCCCGTCGTTCCGGCGTACTTCTGCGCCAGCCAAAGGGGATAGCAGAGCGAATCTATTTCATATTTTCTCTCCCATACCCACGGACTGTCCCAGTCGGTAACATCGTCCTTATGTCCTCTGCCGTTTGCCTCCCTGTTGAACGCGTTGGAATACGGATCGAGGCCGATATAGAAAAACTGTCTTTTCAAAAGCCCGCGGACGAGCCGCGCGACGTCGGGATCATCGTTCGCAAACGGAAGATATCCCATGACCTGTACCGCGGAGTCCCTGAGCCACATGGCGGGGATATCCCCCGTCAGCATGAACGCGCTGCCGTCCGCGAGCATTTCCGCCGCCGTGTCGAGCGTGGAATAGAAACAGTTGAGAAACGTTCTGCGCAGCCGTTCGTTCGGAAGTTTCAGGGCAAATTCCGCGATCTTTGCGCGCATGATCTTGCAGGCGGGTTTATAGTCGTTGTTTTCATGCTCGGGAGCGCTCGCGCGCTCCCGCCCTGCTTGGTAAATGACTGACACCTTTTAATCCTCTCTTTTGTTCCTTCTGACGATCATAAGCACGCCTGCGGCGATCAGCGCCGCCGCGGCGAGCACGCTTATTTCCGCCGCGCCGAACGCTCCGCTGCAGCCGTTACAGCCGCGGGAGGCCTCCGTTCCGCCCTCGTCGGCGCCGACGTTGAGTTCCGCGGTGAGCGTGAGTTTGTCGAACGCGCTGGCGGCCACTACCGTAACGGTGATCTTGCCCGCTTCGGTCGGGGTATAAGTGAACACGCCGTCTTCGCTGAGTTCGCCTTTATCGCCCGAAAGGGTATAGGTAACGGCGTAGCCGTCTTCGTTTTCCACGAACGACGAAAAATCGATCGTGATGCTTTCGTTCACCTTGTAGACGTCCTCCACGGTTACGGGCACGGAGGAAATGCTTCCGCCGAACTGCGAAATGTATTTCACCCATTCGCCGCCGCTCTTGTTGGCGTCGAAATCATAGGTGCCCGTAACCTTGTTGGTCGTGCCGTTCTGCGTGATAAAGTATACGGGACGCGTTTCGACCACGGTGTCGTGAATATCGAACTGCTGCACGATGACGCCCGTGCCCGTATTGATCATCATATCGGTGAGCGCCCAGCCGTTGCCCGAAGCGCCGTCCGAAGCGTATCTGTTGGCGATGTCGCCCGTGGTGATGTATACTTTGCCGTCGGCGGGATTGTACGTCATCAGCGTATTGTCGCCCCAGAAGGAGGCGTTTCCGTTGCCGCCTTTAAGCGTAAGCTTCACGATGCCGGAATTGCCCGTCTTCCACCAGGTTATGCCCTCGCTGGCGGGTTCACCCGCGCTGAAACCGAGCGCGAAAGCCTCTTCATAAGCCGTTTTGAACGCCGCGGCGAGCGTTTCGTTGTCGGGAATGTTCAAAAAGTCGTAGGCCTCCTTCACGCTGTCGTTCACCAGCCCCGCCGTGATGGATTCCGCATAGCTGACCGTTTCGAAGAAGTTCGTCTCCTCGTCGTACTTTGCGCCGACCGTAACGACGCCCGATTCGTTGATGACGGTAACGGGCTTGCCGTCCTCTATCTTCATTTGTTCGCTGACCGTGAGCTTGATATAGCCGTTGTCGAACGGGTAGGCGAAGATTTCCTGTCCCGATTTTTCCGCGACCTTTATCGCCGCGCCGACGGGTTTGCCGAGCGAGGTGTTGGACGAATATTTGGAAACCACCTCGGGGCGCAGATAGACGAAATCGTCTAAGTTTTCCACATACGCAAGCATGTGCACGGCGCCCTTGTTATCGGTGTATTTCTGCGAATAGAAGCCGTTTTCATAGGCGACGAGATCGACGCCGAGCAGTTCTTCGCCCTCTCTGTATTCCATCTTTTCTTCATACGCGGCCTTGAAAGCTGCCGTAAACGAGGCGTTCGTATATCCTTCGGGTACGGAGGTTACCGTCTTGCCGAGCGCGCCGATCTTGCTGGTAACGTCTATATCGCTTGCGCTGCCCTTTTCGTCCACGTTTTTGCCGAGCACGGCGACGGCGTTTTCGTTTTTCGCCTCCGCGCCCACGGCCTTCATATACCCCTTTTCGAAGTTCTGATAGCGGTTGCCGTCCTCGGCCAGGAAAGCGTCGCCCACGGGATCTCCGAGCGAGCCGGTGTTTTCGGCCTGCGTTTCAAACGCGCGGTGGAATTCGTCGGCGATGAGATAGACCTTGCCCTGCTCGAAATTATACGCGAGGAAAGCCCAGTTGCGCCTGTCGTCTCCGTCGCCCCACGGGCTGGAAACGGAATCGCCGAAGCGGAAATTCTGCGAACAGAGCGTGCCGTATCTCGCCTCGCCGCTGCTGTTCTTGCCTTCGTCCATCACGGGCGAGAACGGATAGCCGACATTGCGGCCTTCGGCCTTATATTGATTGTAAGCGTCGGTAAATGTCTTTGCGAACTGTTCCGCGGAAACGCCCGCCTTGTCGAGCGTCGTTTTGCCCGCCGCGCCTATGTATCCCGTGGATGCGGGATCGGCCTCCGTTTCGGTTATTCCGCCGTCTTCGCCGGGCACGACGTTTTTGCCGCTGACGACGCTCGTTTTGCCGTTATCGGACTTGATATAACCGTTTGTAAAATTCTGATAAGCGGTGTATGTTCCGTCTTCGCCGGGGAGACGGAACATGTCGGCACACGGTATGCCGAGTTTTTGGTTGCCGTTGTTGCCGAACGCATTGGCAAATTCGGCGGTGATGAAATACGCTTCGTCTTTCGCGCCGTTGTACGCCAGCCAGGCGACGTATTTATCGCCCCAGCCGTCGTAGCCCGCATTCATGAATTTAAGGTCGAGCACGGGCGCCCCTTCCCACACTTTATATCCCGAACGCTTGTTGTCGTCGGTGATGATCCCTTCGTTTTTCACAGAGTAAGTTACGAGTTCGCCTTTTTTATAAGCGTCCTCCAAACTGCCTTTCGCGTCGATCACAGCCTGTATCTTCGCGTTTTCCTCCGCCACTCTCTTATTGAGCGCGGCGACGATTTCCTGTTCGCTTTTGCCCGCCGGATAGACGGCGCTGCCTTCAAAATCGGCGGCAAACGCATCCGCGGCGAAAGCGGTCGTCAGCGCTCCGCAGAAAGCGGAAACCGCCAGTACGAGCGCAAACAGAGCGCCCAGCAACTTTTTCTTCATGATATTTTCCTCCATTTAATCTTTTACGCCGCCCAGGGCCACGCCCTGAACGAAATATTTCTGCATAAATACGTACAATACGAGCACGGGCACCGCCATCATCAGCGATATCGCCATGAGCGGGCCGTAGCTGACCTCCGTCGGCGTTTTGAAAAACTTGAACGCCATGGTCAGAAGCTGGTTTTCGGGACTTTGCAGCACGATGTTCGGCCACATAAAGTTGTTCCAGCCGCTCTGAAAAGTGAAGATGCCGAGCGTCATCAGTCCGGGAACGACGAGCGGGAGATATATTCTGTAAAATATCCTCAGTTCGCCCGCGCCGTCGATGCGCGCGCTCTCCGCCATATCGTCCGGCAGCGACATGAAGAACTGCCGCATAAAAAAGATACCGTAAACGCCGATCGCGCCCGGAAGAATGACCGCCGCGAGATTATCGTAAAACCCTATGCCTCCCTGTCCGAGAATGTTGTTGCCGCCCGCCAGCGGAAAGCGCAGCAGCACGAAGAACGTAGGGATCAAGGTGATCACGCCGGGGATCATCATGGACATCAGCATGATGTTAAACACGATCTTGTGCCCGCTGAATTTTATCTTGGAAAAGGCGTATGCCGCCAGAGAGCCGAAAAACAGGTTTGTGCACATGCCTGCAACGGTTACGATCACGCTGTTCAGAAACATATTGAAAAAAGGGATGGTTTCGAACACGTATTTATAATGTTCCAGCGTAAGCCGCGAGGGGATCCACTGCATGGGCAGTTTCATGATCTCTTCTTCCGGGCGGAGCGAGGTGATGAGCGACCATAAAAACGGCAGTATCATACACGCCGCGATAACGGTCATCAGCACGTAAAGGATAACGCGCGTGATCGCCATGTAAACTTTGCGCTTTCTTTCCGCCTTCCTGTCGGCAAGGCGCGCGTCGGGCGTGCCTGCGAAATTGTTTTTTTCCATATACGCCCTCCTTATTTCGTAGCGTCCCTGTCGAGACGTCTGACCAGCACCGTAACGATCATGATGATGACGAACAGCACGAAGGACTGCGCCGCCGCATATCCCGCCTGCGGCCCCGCGTTGGTGCCGAACGAGTTCTGCCAAATGAGATAAACAGGCGTAAGCGTGGAGTTTACCGGTCCGCCGCTCGTGAGCACGTACACCTGATCGTACAGCTGGAAAGCGCCGATCAGCGTTATCGTAAGTATGAAATACATCGTCGGCGCGATGAGGGGCAGCGTCATTCTGAAAAAGATGGTGAACGGCCCCGCGCCGTCTATCCTCGCCGCCTCGTAGACCTGCTGCGGCATGTTCTGCAACGCCGCGAGAAAGATGACCATATTCGCGCCTACGCCCTGCCAGACGGTAACGAGCGTTACAGAAAAGAGCGCGGTCTTGGAATGGGAAAGCCACGTCCAGCCGGGAAGCCCCAGGCCTTCGAGCACGTTGTTCAGCAGGCCGTAAGCGGGATTCATCAGCCAGAGCCAGACGATACTCGCCGCCACGGCGCTCGTTACGCTCGGCAGATAATACAGCACTCTGTATACCTTTGCGCCCGCGATTTTATTGTTCACGAGCGAGGCGAGCAGAAGCGATATCGCCACGTTCAGCGGCACGGCCATCACGGTGTAAAGCAGTATGTTTGTTATGCTCTTCCAGAAAAGCCGGTCTTTGAACACCCGCAGAAAGTTGTCGAAACCGACGTACTTCATTTCCAGAAAGAACATATCGGTGGTGAAAAAGCTCAGATAAAGCGACAGACACAGCGGCAGCAGGGTGAATACGCAGAAAAACAGCACGGCGGGCGTTACGAACGTATAGCCTATGATGTTTCTGCGCGCTTTAAGCGATAACTTTTTGCTTAAAGCCTCCATTTTTTATCCCCTCCCCTGCGCCGTTCTCAGAAGGGCGTTGCCCTGTTCGCGTATGGCCTTGTACGTTTCGAAAACGGTAAGCGAGCCTTCGCGCAGCGCCTGGATCTGTGTGCGGACGATGCTCGATTCGAACATTTCGTAACCCGCCACGCTCGGGCGCATTTTGTAATTTTCGAGATACGGCAGAATGTCCTTCATCACGCCGTCCTGTTCGTAAAATTCGTTTTCCCACAGATCCTGACGGCAGGTGATGGCCTTGTTTTCGGTGAAATAAAGCTCGTTGATCTCGTCGTTCATCATCCACAATTTGATGACTTCCCATGCTTTTTCCACGTGGTTTTTCCACTCCTGCGTGCGCATTGCAGCGTTTGTCGGCTGCGGAATGACCAGGCCGTAACCGCCCAGCATGCCGCCCACCTGGCCGTTTTTCATGCCGAGATCGTCCGTCGCCTCGGGATCGAGCACCTGCGGCTTGTCTTCGCCGTTTACATAGGTGCGGTCTCTCGCCGGATAGGGCAACATTTTATAGTTTTTCAGATTGTAGGAAGAAAGTTCCTGCGGGAAATAAATGGAGCCGTACGTGATGCCGAGCAGTCCGTTTCCGAAAGCGTCCGTGCCGCCGTGGCCCGTGTTGCACAGGTTCTTGTCGTACAGTTCGTTGAAAAACGCCAGCGAATCGTACACGCGGAGCGATTCCGCGTCCGTCAGAAAACCGACGTCCTCCGCCATGACGGTATCGCCGTAGGCGGGGCTGTCCTTATCGGTGTCGATCAGTTCGCCGCCGCCCGTATATACGAAGGAAAAGAACTGTCCGTCAGCGCTCGTGGTGTTGATGCCCGAACGGGTAACGTTGTCGCCGTTTCTCACGGTCAGTTTTTCCGCGGCATCCATTACCTTCGTCCAGGTGCCGAGGTCGTTTACGTCTATTTTATCCTCCGCGGCGGCCGTGGCGTTATATTCTTCCACCATATCCATGTTGATATAAAGTCCCCACGGATCGGCGTCGAGCGGCAATCCGTACTGCTTGCCGTCCACGGTCAGTTCGTCGTACGCCTCCGCGAAAAATTTGGAAACGTCGACCCCGTCCTCCGCGATGAGATCGTCTAACGGCATAAGCAGCTTTGTGTTAGACGGCGTGGCGAATCTGTCCCAAACGACGATGTCGGGCATCTTATGCGGCCCGGACAGACACGCCGTGCCGAGCGAAGTAGGCAGCTGCGTCATCGGACTGAACTGGAGATACACGCCGAGCGCTTTCAGTTCCTCCGTTTCGTTGAATTTATCGAGCCAGCCCTGGAACTGCTGTTTGACTTGCTGGCCCGCATACTGATCGGGCGCCCAGATGGTCAAAATCAATCTGCCGTCCTCCCGATACTGGCTGTAATTGTTAGCCGAACTCCTGTCGCAGGCCGTTACGCCCAGCGACAGCGCGATCATCAAAATAATGCTGATCAGTCTTTTCATACCGTCCTCCTGTACTTACCAAAATTTTCCTTTTCGGATAGCATAAATAAAATAACACGTTTGAAATATGATTTCAATACTTTTTTATCATTTTATATCATAGTTATAATAAATATAACATTTATATAACATATTTATGATAGTATGGAAAAACCGTTGACAAACATTGATGATATATGCTAAAATTACTACAAATTCAATAGAAAATCTCTCAATTTTCAAAGCATTTCCGCTCCAAACCGAAATTGTTTTCAAACTTTTCAATATAATTCAAATGCATATCATTTCGGAGGTTTTATGGACAATCAGAACAGCAAACATTCCCTTTACATCGAGATCTACAACAAACTCAAACAAGATATCATCATAGGCAAGTACCCTCCGGGGAGCATGCTGCCCACCGAAATGGAGCTTGCCGATATGTTTTACGTTTCGCGCATCACGGTGCAGAAAGCCATGCAGCTCCTGCGCAAGGACGGCTTTATTTCCCGCACGGCGGGGCGCGGCACCTTTGTGGAAAGCATTCCCACGCATCCAAAACAGAATACGATAGGCCTTATCCTCTGCAACGTGGCGTATTCTTTCGGTCTGCGTATTCTGACCTCGGTGGAACGCACCGCGGCGAAGCACGGCTACCACGTGATATTCAAAAATTCGGTGGACGATCCGCAGGAAGAAACCAAAGCGATCAACGACCTCGTTTCGCTGGGGGTGGACGGCATCATCATTCAGCCCATCCACAACGAATATTATAACGAAGCGCTGATACAGCATCACTTCAACAAATTTCCGATCGTGCTCGTGGACAGGTATTTTTCGGGTTTTGCGATTCCCGGAATTTCCACGAACAATTTCGACGCCGCTTTCAAAGCCGCGCAGTATCTGTTCGGCAAAGGACACCGCCATGTGGCCATGTTTTCCAGCCCTCAGCACAACACCTCCTCCGTGCAGGAACGGATAGACGGTTTCACCTCCGCCCACCTCATGGAAAACATACCGATCAACGAAAACAATTTTTTAAGCACCATCTTAAGCCCGCATAACGCCAACGAGCCCGACATTTACCGCGCGGACATCGAAAACATCAAAAAATATTTGAACGGCAATCCCGGCATCACGGCGGTCGTATCCTCGGAATTTACCGTAACCAAACTCGTTTTCGACGCCGTGCGCGAGCTCGGCAAGTCCATTCCGCAGGATTATTCGCTCATCATGTTCGACGAATACGAAACCGTTACCGCCCCGCTCGTAACGCATGTCTGCCAGGACCAGGAGGAAATCGGCAGGCTCGCCATGGAAACGCTGCTTGCCAAAATAACCAACAAGGTGGTGAGCAACAAAATATACGTTCCGTTCAGCATCGTGGAGGGAGATACCGTGAAACAGCTCGGTAAATAAAAAAAGGCCGCGCAATTGCGCGGCCTTGAACCGATAATAAAAACGCCGCCCGAAAGCGGCGTTTTTTACGTTATATGGCGGTATAACCTCCGTCCACGGCGATATTCTGGCCGTTGACATAGGAAGAATATTTCGACGCGAGGAAGAGCGCGCAGGTATCGAGCTCGCCTTCCTTGCCGTATCTTCCGAGCGGGATAGCGTTTTTCGCATAGGCGGCAAACCAGTCGGTTTCCAAAGTATCCTTCGTCAGCGGCGTCCAGAAATATCCCGGGCAGATGCTGTTGACGGTAATCCCCTCCTTGCCCCATTCCGCCGCGAGAGCCCTCGTGAGGTTGACCACGCCGCCTTTCGCCGCGTGATAGGGCGAACAGGTCGCGGCCATATTGCCGACAAGCCCGTACATAGACGCAATGTTGATGATCCTGCCGTATTTCGCTTTGATCATTTCCTTCGCGATCTCTCTCGCGCAGATAAACGTGCCGAAAAGGTCTATTTTAAGTTCGTTGTTGAACTGCTCGTCGGTAATATCCACGGCGGGCGCGACCGCACCCGTGCCCGCGTTGTTGACGAGAATGTCTATTCTGCCGAATTCCTTCATCGCAGCTGCGACCATGGCCTTTACTTTTTCGGTGTCGGTGATGTCGCAGGCATGCGCCAGCACTTTTACGCCGTATTCCTTTTC
>UQZE01000014.1 GCA_900545325.1 uncultured Eubacteriales bacterium | reverse complement strand
GGAGTTCAGACGTGTGCTCTTCCGATCTCGACTACGATAACCGAACGCCCCGAATAGTCCACGCGCTTGCCGAGCAGGTTCTGTCTGAAACGCCCCTGCTTGCCGCGGAGCAGACCCGAAATGGATTTCAGATCGCGGTTGCCCGCGCCGCTGACGGCTTTGCCGCGGCGGCCGTTGTCGATAAGCGCGTCCACCGCCTCCTGCAACATTCTCTTTTCGTTTCTTATAATGATTTCCGGCGCGCCCAGCTCCATCAGCTTTTTCAAGCGGTTGTTGCGGTTGATGACGCGGCGGTACAGATCGTTCAAATCGCTGGTGGCGAACCTGCCGCCGTCCAGCTGCACCATCGGGCGCAGTTCGGGCGGAATGACGGGCAGAACGTCCAAAATCATCCATTCGGGACGGTTGCCGCTCTTGCGGAACGCCTCGATGATCTCGATGCGTTTGACCGCGCGCAGACGCTTCTGTCCCGAGGAATTTTCCTCGATAACCTTTTTGAGCTCCGCGCTCTCTTTGTCGAGGTCGACCGCCATGAGCAGTTCCTTAATGGCTTCCGCGCCCATGCCCGTCTTGAACGAGCCCGCGCCGAACTGCTCCTCCTTTTCCATCTTTTCGCGGTCGGTGATGACCTGCTTCATGGCGAGGTCGGTCGTACCGGGATCGAGCACCACGTGGCAGGCGAAATACAGCACCTGTTCGAGCGCTTTCGGGCTCATGTCCAGCATGAGGGCGATGCGCGAGGGCACGCCCTTGAAGTACCATATGTGCGATACGGGCGCCGCAAGTTCGATATGTCCCATGCGGTCGCGGCGGACCTTGCTCTTGGTTACCTCCACGCCGCACTTGTCGCAGATGACGCCCTTATAGCGGATGCGCTTATATTTGCCGCAATGACATTCCCAGTCCTTGGTCGGTCCGAATATCCTTTCGCAGAACAGGCCGCCGATTTCGGGCTTCTGGGTGCGGTAGTTGATGGTTTCGGGCTTGGTTACCTCGCCGTAAGACCATTCCCTTATCTTTTCGGGGGAAGCAACACCTATCTGTATAGAATCGAAATTGTTAAGTTCAAACATTTAACGCCTCCCTTTAAATATTGTCGTCATCGTCGTCTTCGAAAAGATCGTCGCCGAAGTCGTCCGCAAAATCGTCGTCGTCGGGAACGGTGGTGTCGAGCGTGTCGTCTTCATCGTCGAAGAGCTCTTTCGAATTGAATTCGAAGTCGTCGTCGCTGTCGAAGTCGATATCGTCGAAATCGTCCTCCGCGCCGTCCTCGTCTATGCGCACTTCCTCGAAGTCTTCCTTCTCGCGGATGTGCGGGGTATCGTCCTCGCTGTCGATAAGGTCTTTGATCGCCAGCTCTTCCTTGTTTTCGGTAAGCACCTTCATGTCGAGCGCGAGCGACTGCAGTTCTTTCAGGAGCACCTTGAACGATTCGGGAATACCCGGTTCGGAGATGCTGTTGCCCTTGACGATGGACTCGTAGGTCTTGACCCTGCCCACGACGTCGTCCGACTTGACGGTGAGAATTTCCTGCAACACGTGCGCCGCGCCGTACGCTTCGAGCGCCCAGACTTCCATTTCGCCGAAACGCTGTCCGCCGAACTGCGCCTTGCCGCCGAGCGGCTGCTGCGTAACGAGCGAATACGGGCCCGTGGAGCGCGCGTGGATTTTATCGTCTACGAGGTGAATGAGCTTGATCATGTACATCTGGCCGACCGTTACCCTGTTGTCGAAGGGCTCGCCCGTCCTGCCGTCGTAAAGCTGAATCTTGCCGTCCACTTCCCCGTCGGGATTGACGAAATTGTTATCTTTCAGCAATTCGCGGATATCTTTTTCCGACGCGCCGTCGAACACGGGCGTGGCGATCTTCCAGCCGAGCTGTTTGCAGACCAGTCCGAGGTGCACTTCGAGCACCTGCCCGATGTTCATACGCGAGGGAACGCCGAGCGGGTTGAGCACGATCTGCAGCGGCGTGCCGTCCGCGAGGAAGGGCATGTCGCATTCGGGCAGTATTCTGGAAACCACGCCCTTGTTGCCGTGGCGTCCCGCCATTTTGTCGCCGATAGAGATCTTTCTCTTCTGCGCGATATACACGCGGACGAGCTTGTTTACTCCCGGCGGGAGTTCGTCTTTATTGGCGCGCGTGAAGATCTTCACGTCGACGACGATACCGCCTTCGCCGTGCGGAACTTTGAGGGACGTATCCCTCACTTCGCGCGCTTTTTCGCCGAAGATGGCGCGGAGCAGCCGTTCTTCGGGCGTGAGTTCGGTTTCGCCCTTGGGCGTAACTTTGCCGACGAGAATATCGCCCGAATTGACTTCCGCGCCGATGCGGACGATACCGTCCTCATCGAGGTCTTTGAGCGCGTCCTCGCCGACGTTGGGAATATCTCTCGTGATCTCCTCTTCGCCGAGCTTGGTGTCGCGCGCCTCGGTTTCGTGTTCTTCGATATGGATAGTGGTGAACACGTCGTCGCGGACGAGCTCCTCCGAAAGGAGAATGGCGTCCTCGTAGTTATAGCCCTCCCACGACATGAAGCCGATGAGGATATTGCGCCCGAGCGCGAGCTCGCCGTTGGAAGTCGAGGGGCCGTCCGCGAGGACCTGCCCTTTCTCAACCCGCTCGCCTTTGTTGACGATGGGGCGCTGGTTTAAGCACGTTCCCTGGTTGGAACGTTCGAATTTTTTGAGTTTATATACGCGTTTGAAACCGTCGTCCTCGGTAACGGTGATCTCGTCGCCCGCGACGGCGGTAACTACGCCGCCCTCCTTGGCGATGACCATGACGCCCGAGTCGTACGCGATCCTGCCCTCGATCCCCGTCGCGACGATGGCGTTTTCGGGTTTTAAGAGAGGAACGGCCTGCCGCTGCATGTTCGATCCCATGAGCGCGCGGTTGGTATCGTCGTTTTCAAGGAAGGGAATGAGCGCGGTCGCGACCGAAATGAGCTGTTTGGGCGAAACGTCCATGTAGTCTATCATTTCGCGCGGCTCTTCGGTGATGTCCTCCCTGCGGCGGCAGGACACGCGCTCGTTGACGAAACGGCCCTCTTCGTCGAGCGGCTCGTTCGCCTGCGCGACGATGTAGTTATCTTCTTCGTCCGCGGTGAGGTAATCGACGATGTCCGTAACCACGCCGCGTTCTTTATCCACCCTGCGGTAGGGGGACTCGATAAAGCCGTATTCGTTGACCTTCGCATAGGTCGAAAGCGAGGAAATAAGGCCTATGTTCTGACCTTCGGGCGTTTCGATAGGGCACATTCTGCCGTAGTGCGAGTGGTGAACGTCGCGGACTTCAAAGGTCGCGCGGTCGCGATTCAGACCGCCGGGGCCGAGCGCGGAAAGCTTTCTCTTGTGCGTGAGCTCCGCGATGGGGTTGGTCTGGTCCATGAACTGCGAGAGCTGGGAGGAGCCGAAAAATTCCTTGATGGCCGCGCTGACGGGACGGACGTTGATGAGTCCGCTCGGAGAAACCTCCTTCGGATCCTGCGTGGCCATGCGCTCTTTAATAACTCTTTCCAAACGCGCGATGCCGATGCGGAACTGGTTCTGCAAAAGTTCGCCCACGCTGCGTACGCGGCGGTTGCCGAGGTGGTCGATATTGTCCACCGAACCGACGTTTTCGTTGAGGTCGAGGTTGAGCGACACGGCGGCAACGATGTCGTCCACCGTGATGTGTTTATGGTTAAGCTTGTCGATAACGGGGCGGATGAGCTTTCTCTTTTCCGCGTCCGGTTCGAAATTGCCCGCTTTGAGCATGTCGAACAGCCCTTTGACCGCCTGCACGAATTTCACGCGGATCTCTCTGCGCTTTTCTTCGTTCTTCTTATCCTCGGGCTTTTCTTCGGACTTGTCCGTGATCTCTTTTTCTTCGAGGTAGAAAGCCTCGTTGATGCGGTCTTTGAGTTCTTCCGCAATATCCTCCGCGTTCTTTTCTGCGCACATCGCGTAGATCTCGCGCGCGAACCTGATCGTGGGATAGTACACGGTGTCGAGCAGGCCGAGCTTTTTATGGTCGGCGCCGGCAAACTCCTCCACGGAGCTGAAATCCACCACGTTGTTCGCGATGATCTTGTGCTTTCTGCCCTCCGCGCCGACGATGTAAACTTCGTTCACGCCCGCGTTTTGCATCTTCACGGCGAGAGCCTTGTCCACCACCGCGCCCTTTTCCGCGAGCACTTCGCCGAATTCGTCCGCCACGGTATCCGCCAGCGTGCAGCCGACGATACGCGAGGAAAGGCGGAGGCGCTTGTTGAATTTATATCTGCCGACCCGCGCCAGATCGTAGCGCCTCGGGTCGAAGAAGAGGTTTCTCAAATGCTGTTTTACGGCGTCGTCCGTGGGGATTTCGCCGGGGCGCAGACGGCGGTACAGCTCTATGAGGCCGTCGCTCTCCGATTTCGCCGTGTCCTTTTCCATGGTGGAAACGATCATGGGGTTGTTGTCGAAAAGCATGTTCAGCGCGTCGTCGCTGCCGAAACCGAGCGCGCGCAGGAGCACGGTGGCCGTGAGCTTTCTCGTTCTGTCGACGTGCACCCACAAGACGTCCGAGGCGTCCTGCTCGAATTCGAGCCATGCGCCCCTGTTGGGGATGACCGTGGTGTCGAATATCTTTTTGCCCGATTTATCGACGGACTTGCCGTTGTAAACGCCCGGGCTTCTCACGAGCTGCGATACGATGACGCGTTCCGCGCCGTTGATGATAAAGGAGCCGTTGTCCGTCATCAGCGGCAGATCGCCCATAAATACTTCCTGATCGATGACCTCGTCGGTAACTTTATTGACCAGGCGGACCTTAACTCTGAGCGGCAGCGCGAACGTTGCGTCCCTGTCGCGGCACTCCTTTTCGTCGTATTTGGGCGAACCGGATAAAGTGTGATCGAGAAAATACAGTTCAAAGTGGTCAGAATAGTCGGTGATCGGGGAAAAATCCTCTAAAACCTCGCTGATTCCTTCCTTGATAAAGTTGTCGTAAGAGTCTTTCTGTATCTCCACGAGATAGGGAATTTCAATGGCTTCCTTGATCTTGCTGAAACTCTTTCTCTTGACCTTACCGCACTGAACTTCTCTGAGATTACGTGTCATCAACAACACACTCCTTAAAAAATTTTTTAAATTGTGCTTGACAGGTTGAATTAAATCATAAAATGGTGTATAATCTGTACATAGAATGACTTTTTTCAGAAATTACCTGATAATCCGCGGCTTTTTACCGACCCGCGGAACGCGCGGTTTTCCGTAAAATAGCGACAATAATCGATAATAACCTATCATAATGCATTATATTACTATAAACGTTTTGTCAAAGTAAGTCAAGCGAATTGCGGTAAATTCTGTAAAAAAACAGTAAAACGAGGCAAAAATTTATGAGGATCGACAAATTTTTAAAGGTTTCGCGCATTTTAAAACGCCGCACGCTCGCCGCCGAGGCCTGCGAGGGCAACAGGGTATCGGTCAACGGCCGCGAGGTCAAGCCCTCCTATCAGCTGAAAGTCGGCGACGTGGTGGAAATCCGCTTTGCGAGCGGGCGGCTCAAGTTCCGCGTGCTCGAACTGAAAGAGAGCGTCAGAAAGGAAGAGGCCGCCTCCCTTTACGAAATGGTGGCGGAATGATCGGCGCGATCGTAACCGCCGCGGGCAGAGGTTCCCGCGCGGGTTTCGGCGAAAACAAGCTACTCCGCCCCCTCGGCGGCGGCACCGTGCTCGAAAAGACCGTGGCGGCGTTTGAAGAAAGCGGACTGTTCGGCGAAATCCTGGTAACGGTTTCCGCAGAGGACGAAACGCGCGTGCGCGCAATGTTCGGCGGGCATCCGCTCGTAAAAATCGTGCCCGGCGGGCCTACGCGCACGAAGTCCGTGCTCAACGGCCTGCGCGCCTCCGCGGCGGACATCGTGCTCGTACACGACGGCGCGCGCCCGTACGTAACGCGCGCTATTCTGGAAGACTGTATCGGGAGCGTGAAAAAATACGGCAGCGGCGTGGCTGCGTACCCCGCGGCGGACACGCTCGCCCGCGCGGAGGACGGCAGGGCGGCCGAAGTGCTCGGCAAGGACGGGCTGTACGTGGTGCAGACGCCGCAGGGCTTTTACCGCGGGGAACTGCTCGCCGCTTATGAAAAGGCGCGGGGCGATTATCCCGACGAAAGCTCGGTGTATGCGGAATTCGTCAGCGCGCCGCGGCTCAGCCTCGGCTCCCCCGCCAACCGCAAACTTACCTACAGAGAAGATTTCGAAAGTTTCCGCACGGGCAACGGCTACGACACCCATCGGCTGGAAACGGGCAGAAGGTTGGTGCTCGGCGGCGTAGAAGTCCCCTATGAAAAAGGGCTGGCGGGACACAGCGACGCGGACGTGGTGGTTCACGCCCTCATGGACGCCCTCCTTTCGGGCGCGGGGCTCAGGGACATAGGCTGCTATTTTCCCGATACGGACCCGAAATACAAGGACGCGGACAGCGTCAATTTATTGCGTGAGGTGGTGCGCATCGTCGGAGAACGGGGCTACAAGGTGGAAAACGCCTCCGTCGCCCTGCTTGCGGAGCGGCCGAAACTTGCGCCGTATATCGACAGGATGCGCGAAAATCTTGCAAACGTTCTCGCTGTTCCGTTCTCAGACGTCGGCATTTCCGTTACTACGGCGGAAAAGCTCGGGTTCGTCGGGCGGGAAGAAGGCATGGCCGCCTACGCCACCGCACTGCTGAAAAAAACGTTTTAGTCATTGTTTTCCTGCGGAAAACGGGTTCGGCGGTTGACGTTTTTCGTCAAGCGCCCATGATTATACATCAAAAAATTTTCGAAAAAATACGAAAAACCGCTGTAAAAAACGAGCATATTTTTTTAAAATGTGCTATTATAGTTTTACAGAAAGTACATAAAAAACGGATTTTAGTCTTTTTTTGGTTATTTTTGGGGTTTTCCCGCGCCGAAGTCGACGGTCTGCAAAAATTATGGTGAGTTTTTGTAAGTATAAATTATATAATAAATTTAAATAATATATGCCAAAAAGACAATTCACAATTTTTTGTGTATTCAAAAGAAAAATATTTTAAGATTGGATTAGGGTAAAGAACTATGTTTGGTAACAATTTGAAAAATTTACGTAACGAAGCACAGATCAATCAGAAAAACCTTGCGGCGCAGTTCAACGTGACGCAGGCGACAATCAGCAGCTGGGAAAACGGCAGGACGGCGCCGTCCTTCGATCAGCTGATCGAAATCGCGGATTATTTCGACGTTTCCGTCGATTATCTTATCGGCCGCATGAGCATAGACAACAATTACGTCTATTCCCCCTCGAAAAACATTGCGGACATACTCGAACTGCTCCAGCAGACCGACTGCAACGAACGGGAAGTCATTTTCCGCCTGCTCAAAGAATACTTAAAGACCAAAAAGAACCAGCAGGCGAAATAAAAAAACCGCGCGGCTTTGTATGCGCATTTTACGGCTTGCGGCGTCGTTCCGCAGGCTGTTTTTATTTTTGCCGCTCCGCGGCCGGCCCCGAAGCGCCGCCGAGGAAGGAAATCCGCGCGGAATTTTCGTTTTCATAAAGCCGCGCCGAACATTTGCGCAGACAAAAAAAGAGAGGTTCGCCTCTCTTTTTTTATCCGCCGTTTATTTGGCCTTTTTTCCCGCCGCCACCGCGAGAAGTTTTTTATATGCCGAAGTCGGTTTTTTGCTATAAATTTCTTCTGTTAAAATTACGTGAATGTACTGCTCCCCGAATGCAGACACGTAAGGGCATGCCTTTTCTTGTTTTTCAAGCGCCTCGGCGTCGTAAGCCGCAATGCGGGCGCAAGTTTTAAATCCGTTCAGCTTTTCGCAAAACATGTTGCATATATTTTCGCCGTAATCGTTGAGCGCCCAAACTTCTCCGTATTGCTTTATTAATTTTTTAAATTCCGATAAATAAAGTTTTATGGAAAAGCAGTGATTGTACTCTTTCATAAACGCTTTCGCTGCTTTTATAGCATTTTTCGCGTTTTTACCGCCCTCCACGACGACGCTCCAACCGTTGCCGAGCGGTTCTCTCAGCCGAGCTTTTTTCTCTTCATATTCCCGCTGACGCAGTTCCTCTTCTTTTTGCTCCTGTTTTCTGCGAGCCGCCTCTTCGCGTTGCTGCTTACGGATACGTTCTTCCTCTTCTTTTCTGCGTTTTTCTTCGTTAGCCTTTATTTCCGCGGCGAGCTGCTCGTTCAGCTGAAAGGTCAGCGTGTACCGCGTACCCGCAGAATCCCCGAAAAACCCTTCTACAACGCCCGATTCGGCAATTTCGTTCACAAGCTCATAGCCCAGCGCGCGCATTTCGTTTACGAGTTGCAGTTTTTTTCGTCCGACTTCGGTGTTCTTGCCCTGCACCGTTTTTGTAACGATTTGCGCCCCCGTTCGCTCGTCCCCTTGCAAAAAGTCGAATAAGCCCATTTTTTATCCCTCCCTGATTTTTTTACCACTTAATTATACCCCCCCCCACTGCCAACCTCATTTGAACACTTTTCTCGGTGGGTTAAGGTATAATACTATTGTAGCATATTACCCCCCCCCAGCAAGTGTTTTGAGGCAGTAAATGAAATTTCTTTATCATCTTTTTTACAGGGATTTAGGTACTCCAAGATTTTGCCTTTCGGGGTGCTGTTGTAGCACAGTTCTCGTAAATGTAAACGGCAAAAAATCATCACTTAAAATAATAATGAAAGTAGTCAGACAGAAATGTTTGGCTCTTTTTTTATGCTCAAAATGCAATGATTTTTTTGGTATCAATCCGTGAACATAAGCCCGTCGTTTACATTTACAACCTGATAGCAATTTTGGCGAGCCTTTGCCCGAACAGTGCTACACTGCCCCTTTGCCGAAAGGCTAATAAAATCTTGGAGGTATAAGAAAAATGCAAAAAGTAGTTTACTCGGTAACAAAGGTAAACAAAGACGAGAAGTTGAAAGGTGTAGGTTATCTGGTTGAAGGTAACTTACTTATACCCTCTACTTCCAGCAAAGGTAACGCTTACATACGGGTGTTTGAGGACGTTGCCGAAAAATGCAAGCCCGTCAAAGACAGCGAAACGGAGTTCAAAGGTTACATAACAATCGCTTACGAAAACGTCAACGTGTATAACAAAGAAAAGAACCGTTACGATACTTTGGACTACATCGAAACAACCTATTATATCTGGTACAAATTCATAGATTGAGGTGATTGAAATGTTTGAATATGATTTCTTTGACGGTGATCACTTTATCACGTTCGATATAGTTGAAATAAACGATGAAACGAATACGGCGTTGATAGCAATATCTAATCAAGGTCGTATAACGCACGATACTTTCGATTTATTGGAAGATGAGAAATTAAAAGACGTTTGCGAAAATCGTTACTTCGAGTTCGGCTTATATCAAGAACGAATTTATATAAACGATTTCGAGTGCTTATAAGGAGGCAATATGAATAGAGTTGCAATGGTAATTGGTTCGTGGGGTTCGTACAACGAATGTAACGAACGCGCATTAGGCAGCGAATGGCTGGACTTCGACGATTACGAAGATTGGGACGAAATCGTTGAAGAATTAAAGCGCGAAGGCTTCGAGCTGGACGGCATCGACGAAGAACTGTTTGTGCAGGACATCGAGGGCGTTCCTACTTCAAGCACCGATTGGGATAACACGCACCCCAAAGAGATATTCGAGCTTATAAAAAAATCCGGCGTTCTGGACGATGAATATAAATATGAGCTTATGGAAGCGTATTGCGTGGTTAGATCGTTCGATGAATGGTCTGACCTCGTAAACGATTACGAAGAAAATTGGGATCAAGATATTGTCTTTTACAAAAATAAGACGATGCTCGACGTGGCTTACGAGATTATAGACGAATGCTACAACTTGGAAAAGATGCTCGGCAATCTTGCCAACTATTTCGACTATAACGCATTTGCAAGGGATTTAAGTTACGACGGATACACGGAAACGTCAAACGGCGTAATTGAAATTAGATAAAAAATAAAAAGGAATTATCAAAAATGGAAACCACTACTCAACCTACCCTTCAAGCAAAGAAGGACAAAGCAATCGAGATTATGCACACTCTCGACATCTACAAGCCGTACATAAACGGCTTTAAGCAATCCGACAAGGTTTGCTTCTTTGAGGGCTTCGGTGGATTTTGGGTATATCAAGAACCTGAAATCGAAACCAAGATGCGTGAACTCGAACAAAAGTATAATTGCAAAGT
This sequence comes from uncultured Eubacteriales bacterium, assembly GCA_900545325.1. GTDB lineage: Bacteria > Bacillota > Clostridia > Christensenellales > Borkfalkiaceae > UMGS775. The sequence goes on along the minus strand of UQZE01000014.1, from coordinate 14,402 downwards.
TTACGCAATCACGCACGAATTTACCGACTTCGGGGAACTGTACGATTTTCTTATCGTAACGAACTATCCCGAAGAATGGGAAGATACGGTTTACAGCTACGGAAATAAACATACGGTATTCGCCTACGTTTGGAATAAATCGGACGATATGTGCAGCGAGTTCGGAAGCATTACTGTACAATCATTCGGCGGCGGAATAAGGAGGGTTGCATAATGAAAAAAGTATATATCGTGCAATTCGATTGGGCAACGCCCGATGCAAGCAGCGTTGACCTTTACGTTTACGACAGTTACGACAAAGCATACGACAAATTCAAAGAACTTATATGCGCCGAACGTAAATCCGAAAATTCATGGGTTGGCGACATTGAGTTCGATGACGAAGGCTATCCCGTTGACGAACATTACGAGTTCGATTTCGAGGATAACAATTCGGGCGAATCCGAAGTTTGGTGGCACATTACCGATAAAAACGATTGGTATATGTACTCATATATAGACTTACGTGTTATGGAGGTTATGTAATGAGAAACACGAAAGAAGTTATGCCCATACTTACCGCTATTTTCTGCCTTAATCGTGTGGGCGCAAAGGACAAGCAAATAGACCTGATTTGCGATTATGCGTTCCGAAAATTGTTCGGCGCTAATACCAACTTATTGACTATCGCTTGTATCGAACAAACAAGAGAAACTATGAAAAAGCAAGTAAACGAATTACTTGAAAAAGAAACAGCATACAAAAAATTTTTGGAGGAATACAAGAAATGAGTGCATTTAAGACACAGGCTTATATAAGCTCGCTGAACAAGGGCAAAATGCAGCCGGAAGTTATGGACGAAATAACGGTGCTTGAAAAGGTCGGCGACAACGATTACATAGTAGATTATAAGGGCGTGCGCTGTCATGCCCTTTTTAATTGGTTTGTTTGTGCGTACTTCGCAGACGATTTATACGGGAGGATCAACTAATGGGACAGTATTACAGAGCAATAGTCAAAAAGCAAAACAGGCGCAACGTCGTATATAACCGTTATGTGATACGGAACGGCAAGCCCGAATACATGATGGCAAAACTTACCGAGCATTCGTGGTGGCGCAACGATTTCGTAAACGCAGTATGCCTTGACATCTACGAAAGCAAAGAAAAACGCCGCGTCGCTTGGATCGGCGATTATGCCGAAAGTTATTTAGACCATATCGGCGCAGACAGTTTCAACGGCTTAAACCAAAATCAAATAAAAAGGCTTTGCAATCAGATTTGGGATTGCGAAGGGATTGCCGTTGAACCTACCGAATTTACATTAGACGGAAAGTTTATTGTAAACCACACAAAGAAAGAATACTTCGCCGGAACGCTCTACTTTGAAAACAGTTGTATGCACTCGAAGGATTACGGCGATTGGTGTATGCACCCCCTACCGCTATTGACCTGCATAGGCAACGGTATGGGCGGTGGCGATTATCGCTCTCCTACTGCCGACAGTTCGGAAGAATATATCGGCGCTTGGGCTTGGGACGAAATAAGCATAGACGATAAAGCACCTATGGACTATATCGAAATTAAACTTATATTCAAAGAAAAAGGATGGGAAGAATAATGAAAAGCAAAGAAATCTTGGAACAAATCAAAGCGAAAGGATTATCCAACTTTAAGGCAGTAAGCATCGACGACAATAAAACGCATCGTTGTTTCATAGAAACCGCCTCTACCATATTTGTGTATGCTTACAATAAAAAGCGTTACGGCTGGCGTTTGGACGAAGAACAGTTTTTAAGACACTTTATGCCGTTGATACCAAACGATGAAAATGCGCAGTGGAAAAGACGGTTAAAACGCGCTATAAACCTCTGTCGTGAAAGCGGACTGTGGGCGGATATCGCCGTCGTATGGGACAACCTTTACAAATACGTTACGCTCGACGAAAAGAGAAAGATTTACGATATGAGCTGGGATAATCGTGAAGCAACCGTTGCCTACTGTAAAGAGCATTACCCTTTTATGATTAAAACCGACCGCGACGGTAAGGAATATATCGACACGGATTATATATGGGAACTGTCGCGTTGCAAACTTAAATCTATGTATTTCGGATATTACAATACGGAAGAAAAAGAACAAATCCGCAAAGCCATTTCCGAACGCAGGCAATACTCCACTCCGAGAATACGAACAAATTACGACGTGAGTTTCGATTATAACCCCGAAAACAACAAAGCGTTCTATCGTGAGGAATACAAAGATTGCGGTAACGGACACTACTATCTTGCGCTTAACCACAGTACGGCGGTATTCTGCGAGGACGATTAAATGAGGCTTGCTATGACGCCAAACAACGATTTCGGATATACGGTACGATACAAGCGGATAGGCTCGAACAAATGGAAAGTATATCTCGTAACGAACACTTACGACAGCGCATTGTGGAGTGTGCGTTGGTACGAACGTGATCCGCCCAAAGACAGGATTACAGGCAAACCGATTGAAAACGTAATATGGGATATATTCCCTATAAAAACGCTGTTTGAATATAAATGGCGTTGGCGCGGCTGTCCGTTCTGAATACGGATAACCGCGTCTTTTCTTTTATATACAGAAATTACATAAGGAGTTATACACAATGAAAATCTCAACAGACAAACTTTACTACCTTTGCAACAAGTATCAATGGTTTACGAACGGCGACTGCAAACAATACGACTTATTATTCAAACTCAACAAAGACGGTGCGCCGCTCGAAAAATTGGCTACAATCATCTGGTTTTGTTCATTCGGTTACAACGAACAAGACATTCTCAAAATCTTACAACAGGAGGCAGATTTATAATGACTACTCTCAACCTTACCGCAAACGGTAAGCCGCAAGAACTTATCCTTGCCTATTTGCAGGAAAACGCAAGCGACGTGCTTGCCGAAAAAATCAACAACGGAACGCCGTTTACAAAAGACGGCAAACAACTCGTCAACAAAAAAACGCTCGACAGCTTTATGACCTTTGCGAGCGAAGAAGCAAAAAAGCTCGCAGAGAAAAATGCGCGGTCGGCGTGCGTGGAAGATTCCGTCGTTTACGGCTGGGCTATCCACTACTTCGAGGAAGATGCCATCGAAGGCAAACTTTTTAATGAGGACGGCACGGAATACAAACCGGTTGTAAAGACAAAACCGAAAACCGTAACAAAGCCCGTCATAGTCGAGCCGCCCAAACCGAAACAGCAGCAAGCGTCGCTGTGGGATATGATCGAGCAAACGGAAAAGAAAACCGTAACAGTTCAAACCGACGATCACGAGGTTACAGACGATGCAGCCGATGACGACGGCGAAGAACAGAACAACGACTATATGACGGAAGAACCTGCCGAAGAAGCCGAAGAAACGGACGAGCCGACAATAGACGATATTGCCGATGCGCTTGAACAAGCGGTTGCCGAAAAAAACGCAAAGACCGTTCAAGTACCGAAGCCTTATCCCCCTTTCTATACGCAATACTTGGAACTTTCGGAACACACCGACGGTATCGTTCTTATCCGCTTGGGCGACTTCTACGAAGCGTTTGACAGCGATGCCGAAACATTAGCCGACGAACTCAATATGACGCTTGCAAGCCGTAAATTGACCGATGACGAGCGCGTGCCTATGGTCGGTTTTCCCTATCACGCAGCAGACGCTTACATAGCCAAAATACGGAAAAATCACGACGTGGTTATTGTCGAAGTGAACGGCGATATTGTGCCGCTTAAAAAGATTTCCGCGCCCGTATGCAAAGACGATTTGCCCGACGAGGACGAGGATATAGAAGAACTTTCCGAAGCGGAAATGCGGCAGTTTGACGGCGATATACAAGAGCCGAAAACGGTTGACGAGCAAGACGACGAAACTACTCCCTATTCTCTTTCTTCGTTTGACAAAGAAACTATGATTTATCTTTACGATTTGCTGGACGGCAAATTCGATATGGCGTGAGGTGAATATTATGACGATTGAAGATGCAGAAAAATTGACGATACCCAAATATATAGCCGAGCGTATTCGCAAAGCGGATCTCAAAGAACACACTACTCCCGATAAGCATCTCCGCTTCTATGCTTATCTTGCATTATGGAAACGCAAAGAACTTATAAAGATTACCGTTGCCGCAAAGCACTACCGCAAAAAACTGTATATGAAGATAGTTGCTATTCACGCCGTTCATGCGAATAAATGCTTTCTAAAAGATTTGGAATATAACTATATGGGCGCGATGGGCTATCGTGTGGGCTGGTTTGCGGAAGGCTTGCAAAAATTCGACAAATGGTACGAGCGCGGTTGGTTATGGGCTGACGATAAATATTACGATCCTTACGCCCCTATCGTTAATTACGAAGTTATGGACAAACTGCCCGAATATAAATATAGCGCTTATAAACAATACGGCGGTATAAACTTATTCAAATACTTACGGATTTACGAAAAATATCCGCAAGCGGAAATGTTCGTCAAATTCGGGCTGTCGTCGTATGCGTTAAGCAAACAATTATTGGAAAAAACCGCAAAAGACAAGAAGTTCCGGAAATGGCTCATTAAGAACAGCGGTGAATTGCACGGAAAGTATTACTACATAAGCACAATTCTATCGTCTTACAAAACGGGTAAATCGCTCAAAGATACCCAACACCTTGAGCAGCAAAAGAAAAGTTTTTGCAATAAGAATGGCGGTTATCCCGAATTACGACGGTTTTTCAAAGGACGGACGGATAAGTTCTTGGAGTACGTCAAAAAGCAAGATACGAGCATCGCAACATATAACGACTACTTCAAGGCTTGCAATTATCTCGGCTTGGATATGACCGCAGATAAAAACATATTCCCTCACAACTTCAAGCATTGGCACGATATGCGCATAGACCAATACCACACGGCAAAGGCAATGAAAGACGCCGAAGAACGCAAAGAACTGTATGCAAAGTTCGCCGACGTTGCCGAAAAGTATTTGAGCTTACAGCGAAATAAAGAAGCGTTTATCGTCATTATAGCAAGGACACCGAGCGATTTGATGCACGAGGGCGATACCTTGCACCACTGCGTAGGACGTATGAATTACGACCAAAAGTTTGCGCGAGAAGAAAGCCTTATATTCTTCGTCCGAAACTCGAACGAACCTGATACACCGTTCGTTACACTCGAATACTCGCTTAAAAGCAAGAAAATATTACAATGCTACGGCGACGGCGATAGCAAGCCGAACGACGGCGTTTTAGAGTTTGTAAACAAGAAATGGCTACCCTACGCCAACAGACAATTAAAGAAAATACAAGCGGCGGCTTAACGCAAAGGAGTAAATGATTATGAACAATTATTACAGAATTACAGGTTACTGCGAAAAAGAAGATTTTTGCTTTATTATGGACTGTTACGGAATGTTCGAGAAATTATGGCAATTCAGTTCATACCTACTGCAAAAAGGCTTGAAAGTATTGGAGGTCGGAAACGACACGAAGTTTATGGACGGCAACATTGACCGCATAGACGAGGACGACGAAAAAATGTTTTTACGGGCGAACGCAAAAGGCAAGCCCGAATACACAACTCAATCAATAAACGGCATTACTTACAAAGCCGTCAAGGTTGCCGACAAAATCTACATACCCGACAGAACGCAAACTGTTTAACCGTATCGAAGCCGATACGGTTATAAAGCCAAAGCCCGGATTCCTTTCGGAGTCTGGGCTTTTTTTGTGTTAGTTTAATCGTCGCTTTTTCTTCCTTCCGCCAGCAATTTAGAATTGCTTTCCTGCAATACTCGAAGCTGCGAGCGTGCCATATTATTAAGTTGCTTCAGCCTTTCACCTTGCGGTATATTCTGCTCTATAAGATAGGCATTCAAACTCTCCATATTGGCAATGACGAGTAACTGTTCAATCGTCGCATAATCTCGCATATTTCCCTTAAGCGACGGATTTTCTTTTCGCCAATCGGCTGCTGTCTTGCCGAATAATGCAACGTTGAGCAAATCGGCTTCATCCGCATACACATATTTTAATTGTTCTTCCGTAAGCGTGGGAACGATATTTTCTTTTATAGCATCGGTATGTATACGGTAATTTACTTTTGCAAGTTCACGCTTCGCAGTCCATTCAAGAGCTTGCTGCTCTTTTGATTTTAGGCGTTGAAACTCTGTTACCAAATATAACTTGAATTGCGGACTAATCCAGCTTGCAAATTCAAAAGCAATATCCCTATGCGCAAAAGTTCCTGCGCTGTATTTTCCTGCGCCGGGAATAATGCCAATCGCGTTAAATTCATCTTTCCAACGTTTCGGCGTCATTGTGAAGCGGTTATATCCCACTTCTTCTGTTTTAATTCTGCGCATTTGCACGGAATTAAAATCAGGGTTATGTATTTCTTCCCACAAGCTGTAAAACTCAAATGAGTCCTTATTGGACATCCAATTACGGATTACGCCGGAAGGATCTTTTGCATTAAAGTATTTCGCTATATCAGTAATCGAAATATAATCTTCTTTTCCTACATACTTGTATGTTACATTGATGCCCTGAACAACAACTTCTTTACTCGCCATATCTCACCTCTTAATCAATTTCCAAATCGGGATTTTCAAACAACGGATCATCGAAAAATTGTGCCGTTGTCATTTCAAGTCCGCGAATTATCTGCATTACTGTTTTAAGATTAACACCGCTATTACGTTCACTCATCAGCGTTTTCATTGTATTGTGTGGCATAGCTATATTTTTCTCCAACCGATACTGCGACATATTCTTTTCTCGCAAGATATTGCTTATTCTCATTGCAACTGCTGTGCTTAACTTCATACGCCCTCCTACGGTTGTTTTTACAACTATAATTTTACCAAATATTATTTTGAACATAGGGACGCATTTACAACCCCAAACGCTTTGAGTTTTGCTCGCTCGGTGTTATAATAAGGTTGCAAATACAACCATATCGGAGAATGGGTATGAAAGTGTGCTTTATAGGGCACAGAAAGATTGGTAATGCCGAACAAATTAAAAGAAAACTGCACGATACTATCTCGTTACTTATTGAAAACGACGCCGATACGTTCATCTTTGGCAGCAGAAGTGATTTTGACACTCTATGCTGGGAGGTCGTTACCGAACTGCAAGAGCAATTCCCCCACATCAAGCGTATAAGTTATAATGCGCCCCACGAAACAGCGTTTACGTCCAAAGAAGAGCGGGAAAGCTGCGAACAGTTCTTCTCTCGAATAGCAAAGTGCGAAGTTCATTACACGGACTACGAAGAAGCCGTTAGTTCAACGAAATCTATAAATGCAAACAAAAACGCATACATCATGCGCAATCAAGAAATGATCGACAACAGCGATGTATGCGTGTTCTACTATAACAAAAATTATTTACCGCCCAAACGGAAAGCGCCTAATAAGTTTCTTCCAGACTATCAACCAAAAAGCGGAACGGCAATCGCTTACGCTTATGCCGTACAAAAGAAAAAACAAATTTATAATATGTACATTGAAGAATAAAGCCGGGACTCCTTACGGAATCTCGGCTTTATCTATGTGCCAATTTAATATGTTATTTTTTCTTATCAGAACGGTAAACTGTCAATCGTTTTATTATATCGGAAGCATTATTCATTCCGCTACGTCTGTCGCTCGGTGTTTTAGATACGGTAAACCAATACCTTTCATTTCCACGATACACAAATTTGTAATGCGGATTTTCACTTACAAGATTAAATCCGACGCGTTCCAAATCTGCTATGTCGCGCTTATTGATAGGTTCTCCACTTGAAAGGACGCGCTTCACCACTTCTTCCGTTTCTCGACCGTTACCAATATATTCATTACTTTCCAAAAAACTTTTAATAAGTTCATATTGACGAGTATCAAACCCACCGCAACGATCGGCAGCATCTTTCAACACTGTTACTAATAAATCGTGTTGTTCCCCATCGAAAAATTCCTTTATAGACGATTTGGCAATTATACTTTCCTCTATGCCGCGTGCCGTCAGTGCCGATTGCAAACTATCGTTTTTATTACGAAGCGATGTGTTTTCTTCCGTAAGCATAGCAATTTTTTCTTTTGCAGCTTTTAACTTATCGTCAAGTGTATCATAAGCCGATATTACAAATGTCCGAAATCCGAGCCATGTCCGCAACAGCGCACCGTTAAGAAAGAAGTATTGGAACAAGCCATTACAAAAGCGTTTGAGAAAATGCTGGCTACCGAAGGCAACTTCAATCTTCTCGTAAATAAAATATTGGAAACCTTCAATAGCAACCTTTACGACACTTCTGCCCTACGGCTTGCCGAGAAAGAATTACAACGAGTTGAGTCATCGCTCATCAACTTGATTACAGCGGTCGAAAACGGCTTCTTCTCGGAAAGCACAAATGCACGTTTGAAAGAATTGGAAAACCGCAAAACCGAGTTAAAGGAAATCATAGCCAGCGAGCGCGGTAAAGAAGTAAAGCCTTTATCTCAAAAGCAAGTTGTTGATTATCTATCCTATGCAATAACCCAACCAGCACAAAACCTAATTGACCTACTTGTACGAAAGGTTTTAATAAAAGACGACATAGTAGATGTTTACTTGAAATACAAAAACGACGACTCTCCCGACGATAGTCCGAAACGAGGACGACCGAAACGAAATAGCAAAAACCCTGAACGGAATTTATCCGAACAGGGTTTTCTTTTTATGTCTTATACATTCTCATACGAAACCAGCCCCAAAGGGCGCAAATGCAAATTTTCTAATCCAAAACAGGGCGAAATTAAAAGCATCGTAATTGAAGTGTTGGTGTAAGAACTATATATTGTGGTTTTTGACTGAATTAAAGACTAAAAACCACAATATAGGTGTTCACGTGAGGTTGGCACTCGCCCCCCGACAAAAGTCAATAAAAATCGTTTTGTTTCATTAAAAAAACACGGATCGGAAACGATCCGTGTTTTTTATGGCCGGCAGAAACGCCGACCTTTACGATTGATTTTCAAACGATTACACGCAGCCCTGCGCTTTCATCGCCTCTGCCACTTTCAAAAAGCCCGCGATGTTCGCGCCCGCCATGTAGTTGCCGGGCATGCCGTATTCTTTCGACGCGTCGTCGCACGCCTTGAAAATGCTCTTCATAATGCCCTGCAGTTTTTCGTCCACTTCCTCGAACGTCCAGGAAAGGCGCATGCTGTTCTGGCACATTTCGAGCCCGGAGGTAGCTACGCCGCCCGCGTTTGCGGCCTTTGCGGGACCGTAGAGCATATTGTTTGCGAAATACACCTCGATCGCCTCGGGCGTAGAGGGCATGTTCGCGCCTTCCGCCACGACCTTGCAGCCGTTTTTCGCGAGGATTTCCGCGCTCTCCTTGTCGATTTCGTTCTGCGTGGCGCAGGGCAGCGCGATATCGCACTTGACCGACCACACGCCTTTGCAGCCCTCGACGTATTTCGCGTTCGGGTGATACTTCACGTATTCCTTTATGCGCTTTCTCTCCACCTCTTTGATCTGCTTCACGCAGGCGAGGTCAATGCCGTTTTCGTCGTACACGTAGCCGTTGCTGTCCGAAACGGTAACGACTTTCGCGCCCAGCTCGGTCGCTTTCTGCGTGGCGTAGATGGCGACGTTGCCCGAACCGGAAACGACCACCGTCTTGCCCTTGAAGGAAGTGCCGTTCGCCTTGAGCATTTCTTCCGTAAAGTAGCAGAGCCCGAATCCCGTGGCCTCCGTTCTCGCCAGAGAGCCGCCGTAAGTCAGCCCTTTGCCCGTGAGCACGCCCGTAAATTCGTTTCTCAATCTCTTATACTGGCCGAACATATAGCCTATTTCGCGCGCGCCCGTGCCGATATCCCCGGCGGGAACGTCCAGATCGGCGCCGATATGTCTGCAAAGTTCGGTCATGAAACTCTGGCAGAAACGCATGATTTCGCCGTCCGACTTGCCCTTGGGATCGAAATCGGAGCCGCCTTTCGCGCCGCCCATCGGCAGCGTGGTCAGGCTGTTTTTGAACACCTGCTCGAAACCGAGGAACTTGACGATGCCGAGATATACCGAAGGATGCAATCTGATGCCGCCCTTATACGGCCCGATCGCAGAGTTGAACTGCACCCTGAAACCCCTGTTGACCTGCACCTTGCCGTTGTCGTCCACCCAGGGCACTCTGAACATGATCTGCCTTTCCGGCTCGACCATTCTTTCGAGCACGCCCGCTTCCACAAGGTCGGGCCTCTTTTCCACGACGGGTTCGAGCGTCATGAGGACTTCGGTAACCGCCTGTATGAATTCGGGTTCGCCCTGGTTCCTCTTTTCCACTCTTTCCAAAAGCTCTTTAAGGTAAGCGTTTTTGATTGCCATATTGAAAGATCTCCTTGCTTTATTCCTTTTTACGATTTTATTGTAGCATAAATCGGCGCGGTTGACAACTTTACGAAAGCTTTTTTCCGCCGAAAAAGGCAAAAAATAATTTATAGAACGCATAACCTTCCCTTATACTTTGAATAATCGGCCCTTTTTGATGTATTTTTTCGCTTTTCCGCGCAAAAACGAATTTCAAGCAAAATACGACCGTTTTGCATTGTCCCGCTTGTTTTTGGGTAAAACTTATGTTATAATAAATAAACAACGATGTATAATTAAAAAAGGATATTATGAAAACCATCGACAAACCGGTAAAAAAGAGCAAAGTAAAGCGATTCGACTTTGTGAAAAAGGCCAACTATTTCGGACCGATGAAGTACGTCGCCCGCCTGGTGGCGGCGATCAAGCTGAAGGGCGCGGACATTTCCGTAAAGCGCGTCAACATGGACGGGCTGAAACCGCCCTATTTCATTCTGGCAAACCACGCTTCGGTGTTCGACATGGCCATGAGCATGGTGATCAACTACCCGCACCGCACCTATAACGTGGTGGCGCTGGACGGGCTGTACGATTTCGGCGAAACGCTCATGCGGAGCATCGGCACCATCGCCAAGCGCAAGTTCATTAAGGACCTCGCCCTGCTCAAGAACATGAAATACGTGGTGAACAACCGCAAGGACGCCATATTGATGATGTATCCCGAGGCCAAATATTCCCTGCAGGGCGCGACCTCGTATCTGCCGCCCTCGCTCGGCAAGCTTGCAAAGTTCCTCGGCGTGCCCGTGGTGGTGTGCAATCTCAGGGGCTGTTACGTAAACGCCCCGCAATGGCATAAGATTTACAATAAAAATCCCCGTTTGGAGGCGGTGGTAACGCAGACGGCCACCGCCGAACAGGTAAAAACGCTTTCCGAAGAGGAATTGCAGGAAATGATCGTGAAAGATTTCGTCTACGACGATTTCAAGTGGCAGAAAGACAACAACGTGATCATCGACCGCCCCTACCGCGCGACGGGACTGAACAGAATACTGTATAAATGCCCGCATTGCGGCGCGGCGCACAAAATGCGCGGCGAGGGCGTTCGCCTCACCTGCGACGCCTGCGGCAAGGTATGGGAAATGACGCCGCTCGGAGAGATGAAAGCGCTTTCGGGAGAAACGGAGTTTTCGCATATTCCGGACTGGTTCGAGTGGGAAAAGAAGGACGTGGAAAGGCGGGTAAAGGAAGGCACCTACCGCTTCGAAGACGAAGTCCGCGTAAAGACCATGCCCAACGCGCAGCATATGTACCGCCACCCCAACGGCAGGCTGATACACGACAATACGGGCTTTACCTTTATCGGGCGCGTATACGACGAGGACGTCAACCTGCATTTCGATTCCAAGGTACAGGACGGCGTGCATATAGAGTATCCCATCAAGAACAACGACTATACCGACTGCGTAATTCTTTACACGCTGGACGAAAGCTATTATCTCATGCCCGTCCACGCGCGGGACGTCATCACCGAAATATCGCTGGCGACCGACGCCATTTACGCGCTGCAAAACGGAAAACTTTAAAACGAAAGCACGGCTCAAAGCCGTGCTTTTTTATCAGAACAACTGCAATATATCCACCAGAACGGCAAAGCCTATCAAAAACACGAAACCGCCGAAATGAATGGCAGCCTCGACTTTGCGGTTGATCGGTTTCTTTCTTATCCATTCGATGACCGTAAATACCACGCGGCTGCCGTCGAGCGCGGGGATCGGCAAAAGATTGAACACCGCCAGATTCACGCCGATAAAAGAGGACATCATCAAAAGGTAATTGAAGCCGCCCATGCGTATTGCGTCCGCCGTGACGGAAACCGTGGTGATGGTGCCGCCGAGAGAACTCAGCCCCAACCTGCCCGTCAAAAGCTGTCCGAGCACGGTGAATATCGTGCCAGCTATGCGGAAAGAGTATTCGAACCCGTTCCCGATGGAGGCGAAAAATCCCACGCGAACGTTGGTCGCGCCCAGACTGCGCAAGCCCAGCGCGGTGAGGAGCGCGTCGGTATCCTCAATGTTCGTAAAGGAAGTGCTGCGCCTCAGCTTGACTTCGAGTTCCACCGTTTCCCCGTTTCTGATCACGGTAACGGGGAGCAGATCGCCGCCCTTCTTTTTATCGACGGCCCGCATGAGATCGGTCGCCATATAGACGCGGCGGCCGTTCATCGTCAGAATGACGTCGCCTTCTTTCAGATAGTTATCCAAAACGCCGTCTTCCGCGGCCGACTGAAATGCGGGCGGTTCCCGTTCTATCACCGCGTAAGCAGGGCGGCCGTAGGCGCCGAATAGGACGAATATGAGAAGGAGCGCCAGTAAATAATTCATGAGCGCGCCCGCCACGAGCACGATAATCCTCTGCCACGGTTTTCTGTTGTTGAAAGCCTTCGGATCTTCGTCGTCCTCGTCTTCGCCCTTGAACGCGCAGAATCCGCCGATCGGCAGCGCGCGGACGGAAAATATCTCGCCGCTTTTGCGCGTGCGGGAATATAGTTTCGGACCGAACCCGATGGCGAATTCCTCTATGCCGAAACCGAACGCCTTGCCCGCGACGTAGTGGCCGAATTCATGCACCGTTATCATGATGAGCAAGACGACGATGGCGAGCACGACGTAGCCGATGCTCTGCATCACGCTTGCAAAACTAAGCAGTAAGTGTTCCATTGATCTCCGTTATGATTTTACCGGCGAGCGAACGCGCTTTCGCGTCCTCGCGCACGAGATCGTCCAACGAAGAGATCTCCGCGCGCGCCGTGCGGGCGAGCACACCCTCCAGCACCTTCGTTATGTCCGTAAAACCGATATTCCCCTTAAGAAAAGCCGACACCGCGACCTCGTCCGCCGCGTTGAGGGCGCAGGGATAGTTATCCCCCAGCTTTATGCTTTCCAACGTCAGGTAGAAACAGGGGTATTTTTCCCTGTCCACGGGGAGAAAGGTCAGCTTGCCCAGCTTGACGAAATCGAGCGGAGGGCAGGCCGTCTGCAGCCGCTCGCCCGCAATCGCGAGCTGTATGGGAATCTCCATCGTCGGATAGGAAAGCTGCGCCAGCACGGCGTTATCCTCGAATTCCACCATGGAATGGATAATGCTCTGCGGATGCACGACGACTTCTATCTGTTCCGCCGACGCGCCGTAGAGCCGCATGGCCTCGGCGACTTCGAACCCCTTGTTGACCATGGTCGCGCAGTCGACCGTGATGCGCCCGCCCATATCCCAGTTGGGGTGTTTGAGCGCCTCCGCCGCGGTAACGGATTTCAGTTCTTCCGCGCTCTTGTCGCGGAAGGCCCCGCCGGACGCCGTTAAAACGATCTTTTTAAAGGGTGCGCGCCTGTCGCAGCCGAGCGCCTGCCATATGGCGGAATGTTCGCTGTCCACGGGGGCGAGCTCCACGCCCGCGCTTTCCACCGCCTTCATCACGAGTTCACCGCCCACGACCAGGCTTTCCTTGTTGGCGAGGGCTATTTTTTTACCCGCCTCCGCGGCTTTCAGCACGGCTTTCACGCCGATAAAGCCGACGAGCGCCACCACCACCACGTCCACCTCCCCGACGACGGCGCTGAGAAAGGCGTCCTCGCCGAAATAAAGGCGGCATTTTTTTCCGCCCGCCTGCGTATAAGCGCCTTCGCCGTCGTAAAACACCCTGTCCTTCATTTCCTCGGGAAAGACGGACAAGGCGGCGACGGAGGGCGCAAACCTGTCGATTTGTTTGAAAAAAGCACGGACGTTCTTACCCGCGGCGAGCGACGCGATTTCGAACCTGTCGCGGTGCCGCGCGGCAACTTCCAGCGTCTGAACGCCGATGGAGCCCGTGCTTCCCAGAAGTGCTATTTTTATCATATTCAACCTGAGGGGTTTTTATACCGTTTCAGAGAAAAAGGAATACCGGCGCGATAAAGAGGGAACAGAACAAAATTCCGTCTATCCTGTCCATAATCCCGCCGTGTCCCGGCATAATTCTGCCCATATCCTTGATGCCGACCCTGCGCTTTATCCAGCTTTCGAACAGATCGCCCGCCTCGGTGAAAAACGC
>UQZE01000013.1 GCA_900545325.1 uncultured Eubacteriales bacterium | reverse complement strand
ACTGCACGATATCCGCTACCTATAAGATACCTACGTACAATCCCGCGGCTCTGGGCTTTACCGAAACCGAAGAGGGCTATGTCCTTTCTCTGGTGGACAGCAACTTCGGAAAAAGCATAACCGAATTTTATTTCCCCGCGACTTATCGCGGAAAATTGGTAACGGGCACCGCAGACGGGCTGGAAAGCGGACTGCTCCCCGTGGGCAGCGCAATCGAAAAAGCAGTATTTCCCTCCACGTATACCGTGATCGGCGATTATTGCTGTTACAATTTGCGCAAACTGAAAACGGTGCAGTTCGGCGGCGGCGAACGGCGTTTGGGCAAAATGGCGTTCGCCTATTGCTGGGAACTTGAAGAATTCACTCTGCCCGCCGCGGTAACTTCCATAGGAGAACAGGCGCTCTGGGCGCTCGTCAACGTGGAAGCGTTCGCGGTGGAAAACGGCAGCGCGTCTTTCGCGGCGGCAGACGGCGTTTTGACGGACGCCGCGGGCAAAATACTCTATTATTATCCGCTCGGCAGTACGCGCACGGCGTACGAAGTCCCCGCTTCGGTGGAAACGATCGGCAATTACGCATTCAACCACGCGGGCATCTTCTTCTATGAGGGCGAGCCTTACCACCTGGCGAGCCTTACCTTTGCGGAAAACAGCAGATTGAAGAGCGTGGGCGAGTATGCGTTCGCCTACGGAAAGTTCGACGTAACGTTCCCCGCCTCGCTCGGCAGCGTCGGAAAATACGCATTCCGCGAACTGTACGGCGACGTAACTTTTTCGGCCGGCACGGAAACGATCGGCGAATACGCTTTCTACCGTTACAGAGGAGAAACGATAACCCTTCCGTCCACGGTGAAAAATCTCGACGCTTACTCCTTTGCGGAATGTACGCACCTGGTCAAGATAAGTTTCCCCGGCGGCTGCGGGGTGGAAAATATCGGCGATTACGCTTTCTTTGAATCGACGGAACTGAGAAGTTTCGATTTCAGCAAGGTGAAGACCATCGGACAGTTCGCGTTTTCCGCAGGTACGGGACACGCGATGTATATCGTCGGCGCAATTCATTTTTCCGAGAACATAGAATCGATCGGCGATTACGCGTTTTCCATGAACGCGGAACTGACGGGCGTTACGTTCGCCGACAATAACCGTCTCGCGTATCTCGGCAAGGGCGCGTTCGGGGAATGCCCCAAACTCGCCTCCGTGGACTTCGGCAAAAATTCGGCGCTCACGGCATTGCCCGATTATTGTTTCTATTTGTGCGAAAAGCTCGCTGCGGTAACGCTTTCGGACAATATCGAAACGATAGGCCAGCTTGCGTTCGGCGGCGCGGAGGGCGCCGCGGTGCGGTATGTGCCGCTGACCGAAATAACCCTTCCCGCCAGCGTTACGGGAATCATGAGCGGCGCGTTTATGTACTGTTACGATCTCGAAAGAGTGATCATAGAGGGAGAAGGGCTTAAGGTTATAGGCGCCACGGCGTTCAAGCACTGTGAAGCTTTGACCGAAATCGCCCTGCCCGCGAGCGTTGCGCAGATCTATCCGCAGGCGTTCGAACAATGTTATTCGCTGAAAAATCTTACCGTCAGCGGCGATCATTACCGCGTGGAAAACGGCGGCTTATACGAAACGGCCACTTCCAAACTGATGTTCGGGTACGTGGGCGACGACGGCGTGTTCGATATCGCGGAGGGCACCAAGGCGATAGAGGCTTATACATTTTACGACAATCAGAAATTGAAGGAAGTTTCCCTCCCCGCTTCGCTCGAAGTCATCGGCGAATACGCGTTTTTCCACGCATTTTCCCTCACGACCGTAAGGCAGGCGGAGACGGGGTCGCTCAAAAGCATAGGAAAATCGGCGTTCTGCGGCGATATTCTCGAGGGCGGGAAAACGATGATGATATCGTCCTTCCGCTTCGACGAGGGCCTTGCGTCCGTCGGCGAATACGCTTTCTACGGGAACGCGGATATGACCGAAGTTTCCCTGCCCGCCTCGCTCGAAACGATCGGGGGCTACGCTTTCTACGGAATGACTTCGCTGGAACGAGTGGAATTCGCGGCAGGCAGCCGGCTTAAGGAAATTTCCGCGGGGTGTTTCTATAACGCGCCCGCGCTGGAAGAAGTGATATTCGGCGATAATTCTTCGCTCGAAAAGATCGGCGGGATTGCGTTCGGAAAATGCGAAAACATCAAGACGCTCGTGCTGACTTCGGAAAAGATGGTTGCGATGGGCAACAACGGTTTTATAGCGGACGGCGCGGCCGTTTACGTTCCCGACAACTTAGTCGAAACGTACAAAACGAACCCGACCTGGAAAATATTCGACATACGCGCGTACTCGCAGTACGCCGGCTGAAAGATAAGCGGCGTTGACGCCGCAGGCTACCAAAGGAGAACAGAATGTCAAAGAGTTTCAAAAAAAGCTTGAATCTGCTGATCATCACGGCTTGCATCATGTGCCTTGTACTGCAGGGGATCGGACTTCCGAGTTTCGCGGAGATCGGCAGGGATACCGCCGCCGTCAACGACGGCGTGCGCGTTTCGTATGAGGACGTCAGCGGGCAGGTGGAATCGCTTGCGCAGTCCGAAATGCTGAACAACATGACGGAGGAAACGGCCGCTCCCGGCCCCGACGACATAGTTACGGTCATCGTCGAACTGAGCGGCAAGCCGATGCTCGACTTCGCTATGGAAAAAGACGTATCCGTGTCTGACGCGCTGAAAACCGGCGAGGGCGCGGCCAACCTCAGGAGCCTTGACAGGATCCGCGAAAACGCGCTTTCCGCAGCCGACCGCATCATTGTGGACGCGGGGTACGATTATTCCGCCGTATTTAACGGATTTTCCGCGAAAATACGCTACCGCGATCTCGGACGGCTGGAAAATATGACGAACGTCAAGCGCGTTATGCTTTCGGATACCTACGCGGTGCCCGAGGCCATCACGGAAAACGAAGTGGACGTGCACGAAACGGGTATCTTCAATTCCGAGGGCGTGGGCTACGACGGCACGGGCACGGTGGTCGCCGTGCTCGATACGGGAACGGATTACACGCACGAAGTTTTCGACATGGAACTCGACCCCGATTCGCTCGCAATCGATAAGGACGACGTGGCGGAGGCCGCCGGCAGCCTTGCCGCGACCAACCTTTCGGCGGCGAACAACGAAAATATAGACGAGGACGATCTGTACATCAGTTCAAAACTGCCTTTCGCCTACGACTACGCCGACCAGGACACCAACGTTTATCCCGTAAACTCGCACGGAACGCACGTAGCGGGCATTATCGCGGGCAAGTCGGATACCATCACGGGCGTGGCGACTAAAGCGCAGATCGCCACGTTTAAGGTGTTTTCGGATGCGGACGAGGGCGCTACGCAGGAAGCGATCCTCGCCGCGCTGAACGACGCCGTTACGCTCGGCGTGGACGCCATCAATATGAGTTTAGGCACGTCCTGCGGCTTTACGCGCGAAGAGGACGAAGCGGGCGTAAACGAAGTTTACGATAAGATAGAACAGGCCGGCATATGTCTCGTCGTGGCGGCGAGCAACGATTATTCCTCCGCGCAGGGCGGCGCGCACGGCGACACTAACCTCGCCGGCAATCCAGATTCCGGTACGGTCGGTTCGCCCGCGTCCTATCCCGCGGCGCTGGCCGTCGCGTCGATCAGCGGCGTAAAGACCAAGTACATGGTCGCGGACGGACAGAAGGAAATTTACTTCACCGAATCGAGAAAGGTCGGACAGGAAGAGGAAAACGATTTCGTCGCGGGCATTCTCGGAAACAAGTCGGAAGGCGAATTCGGCTACGTGGTTGTGCCGGGCGTCGGGCTTTCGGGCAACTATTCCGGGCTGGACGTCAAGGGCAAGATCGCGGTGGTCAAGCGCGGTTCCAATTCCTTTGAAGACAAGGTGAAGATCGCGCAGGAAAAGGGCGCGGTCGGCGTGATCATATACAACAATGTTTCGGGCACCATCAATATGTCGGTCGGCACGGGCGAATACGTTCCCAGCTGTTCCGTATCCATGGATATGGGCAATTATCTCGTGGGCAAGGGGTCGGGAACGCTTAAGTTTTCCACCTCCTACCTCGCCGGGCCGTTTATGTCCAACTTCTCGTCCTGGGGCGTGCTCCCCAACCTGCAGCTTTCGCCCGACATCACGGCGCACGGCGGCGAAATCTATTCCTCCGTCGCAGGCACGGACGAATACGGTACGTACAGCGGCACGTCCATGGCGTGCCCCAACCTCGCGGGCGCGCTCATTTTGGTGCGCGAATACGTTAAGAACTTCGACAGCACCCTCACGACGAGCGAGGTGCGCGACCTTTCTTACAGCCTGATGATGAGCACCGCGACCATCGTCAACAATGAGGAGGGCAACCCGTATTCCCCCAGAAAACAGGGCGCGGGGCTTGCCGATATCAAAAAATCCGTTTCCACGAAGGCATATCTCACGGTGGACGGCTCCAACAAGCCGAAGGCCTCGTTGGGCGACGATCCCTCCAAAACGGGCGAATATACCATTCGTTTCAATATCGTAAACGTTTCGGGCAGCGCGCTCAGCTATAACATCAATCCCGTCGTCATGACGGAGAGCATGTCGAGCGACGGAAAGACGGTGGCGGAAAAGGCGTATCTCTTCGAGGACGCGGAAAAGAGTTACAGCGTCAAGGCTACGCAGGGACAGGCTTCGCTCAACGGCAGCAAGCTCAGCCTGCAGGGCTATTCCGAAGCGATCGTTACGGTAACGGTGCGGCTTACGGCGGAGGACAAGGCTTATCTCGACAAGAACTTCAAAAACGGCATGTACGTGGAAGGCTTTGTGGAGCTGGAATCGCTCAACGCCGACAAGATAGACCTCAACCTCCCGTACCTCGCTTTCTACGGCGACTGGACTGCTGCGCCCATGCTGGACGTTACGGCGTACGAAGTGGGCGAGTCCGCGATTGACGATTCCGTCCTCGCGGAAGACAAGCTCGTGGCGGACGTGTACGGCACCCTGCCGATGGCCGGGTTCACCACCACCGATTCGAGCGGCAACGAAAAGATAGGCTCCTGGGGCATGGGCGCGTTTTCATACAACCTCGCGAGCGGCTACACCATGCCGACCACGCTGGAAAGATACGCCTCCCTTACGACGAGCGAGAGCGGAAACTATCAGCTCTATATCATCAGCGCGGGGCTTCTCCGCGGCGCGAAACACGTGGATATGGAAATCCGCGACAGCGTTACAAACGAACTCATATGGAGCCACACCGACTACAACGCGAGAAAATCGCACTCTTCGGGCGGCTCGCAGACGGGCGGAACGATCATGGTGGAATTCGACGCCCGCGAACTCAACCTCGCAAACAATTCGAAATACGTCTTCTCGATGGAATGTTTCCTCGACTGGGACGGCGAACAGCAGAATAACAGGAATACCTTCTCTTTTGAATTTACGGTGGACAACGAAAACCCCGTGCTCACGGGCACCAAAGTGCGCGAAGTGGAGGGAAGCAACGGCAATATCAACCGTTATATCGATTTCAACGTTTACGATAACCATTATCTGCAGGGGTATATCGTCTACACGTACGACAGCATAGACGCGGAGGGCAATCTGGTCGGACAGAAACCCATAGTGAGCGGCGTTATGCCGATCACGGGCGAATACAACGCGACCACCACGGTAACGCTCAACGTAACGAGCGTCTGGAAACAGATACGCGACTGCGGCGGCAAGCTGTACGTGCAGTTTATGGACTACGCGAAAAACACCTCCACGTATAAAGTCCGGCTGGAGCCTTCTGACGTCATGAAACTCGAAAAGACGAGAAACGCCAAGGACGAATACAGCATCGCGGTCAACGGTCAGCTCGATCTCAACGACTATATCCGCATTTTCACCGAGATAGACGGCGAATACTTTGAAGATTACCAGACTTACGACCTCGTATGGGAAAGCTCCGATCCCGAAGCGGTAGAAGTGAAGGACGGCCTCGTTACGGGGCTGAAAGCCAACTCTTCCTCCATGATCACGGTGCATGCGGCGCAGGATCCCGCTGTCCGCCTGAACTTCAAAATAAACGTCGGTTCGCAGGAAACGACCATCAAACTCACGGGGCTGAAACTTTCCGATACCGCCTTGTCGCTCGAAAGGGGCGAGAGCGCCACGCTGGAAGTATCCGTCGAACCGTATAATTACGAAAACGACGTAACCGTGGAATGGACGAGCACGAGCAGCGACGTTACCGTAACCGTGGATAAGGACAATCCCTTCAGGGCGACGGTTTACGCCAAGGAATCGGGCGGCGCGACCATCCGCGTTTCGGCGGACGGCACGTATATTTCGGCTTACTGTTCGGTGCAGGTCAAGGAAGAATTCACCGTTGACGGCGTATATCTGCGTTCGTATACAGGGCGCGGCGACGAGAACGGCGTGGTGGAAATCCCCGACGACCTCGGCATTAGTTACATTTACCCGTACGCGTTCATGAACAACGAGTACATCAAGAAGATCATCATTCCCGAGGGAGTGAAATACATTATGGAGGCCAGCGTTTACGGCTGTTCCAACCTCGAGGAAGTTGTGCTGCCCGAGTCTTGCGAAGAAGTGCAGACATGGGCTTTCGGCTGGTGTTCCAGTTTGGAAAAAATCAATCTTGAAAACGTCAAGGTGATCGGACAGCTCGCGTTTTACAATTGTTCGAGCCTGACCGAAATAGACCTGTCGCACACCACGTATATCAAGGAAAGGGCGTTCACGCTCTGTTCGGGGCTGAAATCGGTCAACCTCGGCAAGGTGGGCGTCGTGGGCGATTACGCTTTCGCCGCCTGCAGCGGACTGACCGAACTCGTCATTCCCGCGCATACCTCCACGGGGCTTGCGGCCTTCACGCAATGCACGGGGCTTACCTCGGTTACGATTTACGCGGATAACGTAGGTCCAGGCGCTTTCTATCTGTGTTCTTCGCTTACCGACGTGAATTTCCTCGGAGACGTGGACACCATCGGAATACAGGCGTTTGAAAGCTGTACCGCCCTTAAAAACGTAAATTTCGGCGGCGGCGTTTACGAAATTGCCTCCCGCGCGTTTTACGGCTGCACGGCGATGACGGAATTCACCCTGCCGGCGAACTTAACGGTGCTCGGACAGATGGTGTTCGCAAACGATAACAACCTGAAAACGGTCAACGTAGATAAGGACGCAAAGATTACCGAAGCCGATATGGCCGCATTCTACGGCAACGGCGTAACGGCGTTTAACGTGGAAGAGGGGAACAAATACCTCTCGTCCGAAAACGGCGTTCTCTACGACAGGAACATGACGAAGCTCGTCGCTTATCCTTACGGCAAGTCCGCCACGAGATTCACGGTGCCCGACAGCGTGCGCACCATCGGCGAATCGGCGTTCGCGGCGAGCACGAGAGTGGGGACGGTCGAACTCAACAACGTGGAACGCATAGAAGATTACGCTTTCTATTCCGCGGCGTCCGTTCAGGTAACGGATTTCGACAATTTAAAATACATCGGCGACTACGCCTTCGCGGGGGCGTCCATCACCGTTCTTCCGATCTCGGAAAACACCGAATATATCGGCAAGGGGGCGTTCACGCAATGCACGTCGCTGACGGATAAATCGCTCGTTTTGCCCGACGGCTTAAAATACCTCGGCGAATTTGCGTTCAGCAAGTGCGCGTTCACTTCGGTGAAACTGGGCAGCGGTCTTGAAGAAGCGGGCACAAGCGCGTTCTCTACGTGCGAGGATCTGGAAAGCGTGCAGCTCGGCTCTTCGCTGAAAATGCTTTCGGACGAAATGTTCGCGGCGTGCACCTCGCTCGAATCGATAGTAATTCCCGACAGCGTGGAAAGACTCGGCGTAGGCACCTTCTACGGATGCACCTCGCTCAAAAACGTAAAACTCTCGTCCGCTTTGACGGAGATAGCCGATTATGCCTTCGCGGGTACGGCCATACAGACGATCGAAGTTCCCGAAAGCGTAACGGCGGTGGGCGCGTATGCGTTCAACGTTTCCAAGATAGAGGAATTCGACTTTAAAAATATAGAAACGATAGGAGTGGCGGCCTTTACAAAGACCAGGCTGAAGAGCGTGGAATCCGACGCCGTGAAAACCGTAGGAAACGGCGCGTTCAACCTCTGCAGTTCGATCGTTTCGGTCGATCTGCCAAACGCCGTCAAAATAGGGCTTTCCGCTTTCGACGGCTGCAACGCGCTTGCGGAAGTCAACCTTCCGTCGGCTGCGGAGATAGGCGATAAAGCTTTCGCCGCCTGCACGTCGCTGACGTCGCTTTCGCTCGGCGCGGCCGAAACGATCGGCGACGAAGCGTTCATGAACGCGGCCACGCTTTCGTCGGTTTCCCTGCCCGTTGCGGAAACGCTCGGCAGAAACGCTTTCTCCGGCACGCAGATCAAAAAACTCGAACTGCCCGCTACGCTCACGAGCATTTCCGAACAGGCGTTTTCGGGCGCGGCAGGCCTCAGCGAAATCGAGGTGGCGGCGGAAAACCCCGTTTACCTCAGCGAAGACGGAGCAGTGTATTACAAGAACGAAGGCAACCTGTTCACCCTTATCGGCTATCCCGAAGGAAAGACCGATAAAAATTATTCGGTGAAAAAGCGCACCGTGAAGATCGGCGCTTACGCCTTTGCCGGCAACCGCTATCTCGAAGAAGTAACGCTTCCCGAACACGTGCAGATCATCGGCGCGGCGGCGTTCTACGAAATGCCCGCGCTCAAAAAACTGATCATCAATTCGGTTTCCGCGCCTATCCTCGAGTGCTATGCTTCGGAAAAGGAAGGCGGCGCGCTTTACGAATACAACAACTTCCCCAAGGCGATGGGCGATTCGATGGATATAACCATTCAGATACCGTCCAACAACGAGGGGTACGATAACTACATCTGGAAAAATTACGTGGGGCTGTATCTCTCGGCAACGGGCGAAGTGCAGGCGGCGCAGAACGCGCTCGACTTTATGGACCGCGCGGCGGCGCTGCCCGAAACGATCACTCTTGCAGACAGGGAAGAGATCGAAGATCTCGCCATGATCTACAACACCCTTTCCGCAGAACAGAAAGAGTTCGTGCAGGGCGGTTACGACGGGACGAACTATCAGAAACTGCTTGCCGCGGCGCAGGATAAGCTGGCCGCCCTCGACGCGGGAGAAACCGACCCCGAACCGTCGCCCGAACCGGATGGGAATAAGGACAAAGGGTGCAAATCGCATGCGGAGGCGGGCGGTCTTGCCGTAGCGGTCATCGCGGTTCTCGCGGGAGCGGCGCTCTTCGTATCGAAACGTAAAACGGAGGAAAAATAACATGAAAAAAATCGCATTGATTTCGTGCTGTATCGTCGCGGCGCTCAGCCTCAGCGCTTTCGCCGCCTGCAGCAAGGGCGAAAAATATTCTCTCACGTTTTACACCAACGGCGGCACGGAC
Source organism: uncultured Eubacteriales bacterium (assembly GCA_900545325.1). Classification (GTDB taxonomy): domain Bacteria; phylum Bacillota; class Clostridia; order Christensenellales; family Borkfalkiaceae; genus UMGS775. The sequence continues at coordinate 16,348 of UQZE01000013.1, read as the reverse complement.
ATCGCCGCTTACGAACTGAAAAAAGGCGAAACCATTCCCGTGCCGGAGGCTCCCTCGAAAGATTATTTCACGTTTGAGGGCTGGTTTCAGGACAGCGGTCTGGAAGAGCCGTTCGTGCTGTTCGGCGAACCGATGCCCGCGCAGGACCTTTCGGCGTATGCCTCCTGGCTGCCCGACGAGAGCGTGAAGGTCAGTTACGACGCGCAGGGGGGCAGCGAAGTCGCTCCCAGCGTGGGCGTGATCGGCAGCGCGTTCGTGCAGCCTGCGGAACCCGTGCGCGAAGGCTATAAATTCGGCGGCTGGTATACGGACGCGGCGGGCGCAAATCCTTACGCATTTACGGTGTTCCCCAAAGAAAACATCGTTTTGTACGCAAAGTGGGTGAACGATCCCGCTTACGTTTACGTCACGTATAACGGCAACGGCAGGGAACTTGCCAAAGTCCCCGTCAAAAAAGGCGAAACCGTGCGGGAGGCCGCGCTTTTCGGCGAAGATATCGTAAATACAGGCTGGTACACCGACGAGGCGATGACGCGGGAATTCGCATTCGGCGGCGCGGCGTCGGAAAACGTTGCGCTTTACACCTCGTATCAGACCGAAGGGCTGGCGGTGAAAAACGGCGTGGTTACGGGCTATGAGGGGACGTCGAAAAACGTGATCGTCCCCGCCGTGTCGCAGGGCAGAGCGGTAACGGAGATCGCGGAGCGGGCGTTTATCGGACAGGATATCGAAACGCTCGTTCTGCCCGACGGCATTGCCGCCGTCGGCAGGGAGGCGTTCTACGGCTGCGAGTATCTCGTGAGCGTCAACCTCGGCGTCAAGCTGAGAAGCATAGGCGAATACGCGTTTTACGGCAACACGCGCCTCAAAGAATACGGCGACATCACGTCGGTTACGGTCGTTCCCGAAGGCTTGTTCCTCGGCTGCGAAAAACTGCCGTCCGTCGTGCTTTCCGAAAGGGCGACCTCCGTCGGCGCGCAGGCGTTCGCGGATTGCCTGCGGATCACCGAAATGACGCTGCCCGCAGGCGTGAAAGAGGTCAGCGACAATTTGTTCAGCGGGTGCGTCGCGCTCGAACGCGTGGTTCTTCCCGCAGCTATGGAAACGCTCGGCAAGGGCGTGTTCAGCGGGTGCGTGAACTTAACCGAAGTCGCGCTCGACGGCGCGAATAAGACCTTTTCCACGCGGGACAGCAATTTGTACCGAGGCAACGAACTCGTGCTGTACGTATCGGGCGACAAGGCGGAAGAAAGTTTTCAAATCCCCGCGAACGTAGTTTCGGTCGCGGAAGGCGCGTTCGCAAACAACAAAAATCTGAAAGAAGTCGTCGTCCGCAGCGCGGACACCGCGGTGGAATGCGGCGCGTTCGCGGACATGCGCGCGCTGGAAGCGCTTACCGTTCCCTCGGTCGGCGACGGCGCGGAAAACGACTATCTCGCCTATCTGTTCGGCGCTCCGGCGCGCGAAACGGCGGGCGGCAGGAGCCTTTATATCCCCGAAACGCTGCAGTCGGTAACGATCGCGGGCGGCGCTGAAAAAGTGGGCGATTACGCCTTCTACGGCGCGCTCGGACTGCGGGAGATCAAGGGACTTGCGGCCGTTTCGGAAGTCGGCGACTATGCGTTTGCGTACACGGCGCTCGAAACGTTTGAAGTGCCCGCCAACATGACGTCGTTCGGAGAGGGCGCGTTCGCGGGCTGCCATACGCTCAAAGAATACACCTTGGGCGAGTCGGCGCTTTATTCCGTCGTCGACGGCTGCCTTTACGACAAGGACGGCACTCGCCTCGTCAGCGTGCCTTCGGGCAAGACGGATATCGTGTTCGGGGAAGATCTGAAGAAAATAGAGAGTTATGCCTTTACGGGCAGCCTCGTTTCCGAAGTGGTCGTGCCCGAAACGGTGGAAAGCATCGGTTTCAACGCGTTCAACGGCTGCAATTATCTCGAAAAAATAACCGTTCCCTTTATCGGCGACGGCACGGATAAAAACTATCTGCCGTACATATTCGGCGCCTCGGTCAGCTACTCGACGGCGGAGGACGGCGGCTACGGGGATATCCGCATCATCAATTCCGACCGCCTGCCCGGCAACCTGAAAACGGTGGCCGTGAGCAAGCCTCTGGCAAAAGTGCCCGATTTCGCATTCTATGCCATGACGTCGCTGGAAAACGTCGAGCTGCAGCCCGGCGTGCAGGAATACGGCGCGTATTCGTTCAGCGTAACGGGCGTGAAGGAAATGACCTTTGAAGAGGGCGTGAAAATTATCGGGGATTATGCTTTTATGCAATGCATGTCCCTGACGTCCGTAACGTTCCCGTCCTCGCTGGAAAAAGCGGGCGAGGGCAGTTTCGCGCTCGATCTGAATTTGCAGAACATCGTATTCAGCGAAGGATTGAAAGAAATTCCCGAACTGATGTTCTACGCCTATACGGAAACAGATCCGAGCACGGGCAATTCCATCAACTCTTCGGCGCTTAACGGCACGATCGTCATTCCCGCGTCTGTGGAAACGATCGGCGAATTTGCCTTTTTCGGCGCAGGCGTCGCGTACGATTCCGCTGCGGGCGGTTACGTGCGCAACGCTGGGTTCGGCGTGGAATTCGCCGAAGGCAGCAAACTCAGAACGATCGGGCCGAGCGTGTTCACCTATTCGGGGCTGGAACGCATTTCCATACCCGCGACGGTGGAAACCATCGGTCTGCAGAGCTTTGCGGAAAACAACTATCTGGAAGAAGTGATCGTCGGCAGCGCGGAAGAGGGCAGCGCGCTCAAGCTGATAGACGAGATCGCGTTCGGCTGGAACGAAGTTTTGGAAAACGTAACCATCTACGCGCCGACGGCGCCGCAGATGAATTTAAAAGAATATCAGGCCTCCGCCACTTCGACAATATATCTCAACGCGTTTTATTTAAGCGAGGCCGTGAAAATTTACGTTCCCGCCGCGGCGTACGAAAGCTACCAGTCCGCGGAAAACTGGAGCGAACTGAAAGAGAACGTCGTTTCGCTGTAAGGAGGCCCGTTAAGTGAAAAAATTACTGACAGCTGTATGCATATTTGCGCTTTCGGTTTCCGCGCTCGGCCTTGCGGGCTGTTCCCAGCACCGCCTTATGCAGGACGATCTCGTCGGCATGGGGTACGAATACGAAGTGGTGTTCGACCTCGCGGGCGGCAAGGTTGGCGAACGCGAAACCAGCGTTCTGCAGGTCAAGCCGAATTCCTATCTGCCCAAGCCCGGCAGCACGCCGCTCATCGCGGCGCCCGTGCGCGAAGGGTATACGCTCAACGATTATTATCGCGGCGAAAAGGACGAAGACGGGCAGATCACCTACGGCGAACGGTGGGATTTCGGGAAAGACCGCGTAAATTCCGACCTGACGCTCTATGTGAAGTGGCTGAAAAATTATTCGCTCGTCGTGCATTACGGCGAGAACTTCTCGAAAGAAAAGGCGTTTTCCGTTTCCCAGACCTCCGAGGGCGAGCCGCTTCCCCTGACGAGCGTGAACCTCACCGAAGTAACGGTGATCGGATTTTATCTGGATAAGGATAAAAAGGAGGAAATCGAGTTTCCGTATATTCCGCCGTGTTCGGAGGAAAACACGGAGGTTCACATCTATGCGGACACCATGGACGGCAACTGGAAGATCGTGAACTCTGCGGACGACTTCAACCTTTACGCGGCAACCAACGTCTATCTGACGGCGGACATCGATCTGGGCGGCAAAGAGATCACCATGCCCGACGTGTATACGGGCAAATTCAACGGCAACGGACATACCGTGAAGAACTTTAAGGTGAAGCGCGATCTGAAAGGCAAGTACGATACGTGCGCGGGCATATTCGGCGAACTCGGCAGCGGTGCGGAAATCTATAACGTGAAGTTCGAAAACGTAACGCTCGACGCAAGCCTGGCGAACCCCGTCGTTACCGATTATTACGCGGGCATGCTGGCGGGGCGCGCGCATGAAAACGTAAAACTGAAAGACGTTACCGTAACGGGCACGTTCAACTGTTCGGTCATTGCGGCGCATTTCGACAAGACGGAAGTCGGCGCATTTATCGGCGATCTTCCCGCCGCGGTGGACGTTTCCACCTGCGATTTTACGGGCGTAACCGTCAATAAGACGGAAATAGATTAATAAATCAAAGTGCAAAGGAGGCATTATGACAGGTAAAAAATGGCTGCGCACGCTTGCGGTCTGCGTCAGTGCGACGCTGCTTGCAAGCGCGACCTCCGCGATCTTCACGGGTTGCGGTAAAAAGATAAGCAACGAAAAAACTCCGCTTACGCTGAGTTCGGAACCGCTCGACGGGGTGTTCAACCCCTTCTTCTACACCGCGGGGCCGGACGGCGACGTGGTGGGGCAGACACAGCTCGGCATGCTGGCGAGCAACGTGAAGGGCGAAATGGTAGCGGGGGCGGATCAGCCTTCGGTGGCGCTCGATTTCAGCTACGTAACCACGGGCACGGAAAACGACGTCAATCCCGGCGCGGACGACGAATACGCGAACTATTACACCGACTACTATTTCGCGATCAAAAACGACGTCAAATTCAGCGACGGCACGCCGCTCACCATCAAGGACGTGCTCTTTAACCTCTATATGTATCTCGATCCCGCCTATACGGGTTCGAGCACGATGTATTCGGTAAACATCAAGGGGCTTGCCGCTTACAGAACGCAGACGCTCGACAAGGCGCAGCAGGAAGAATTCGAATCTTACTTCGATACAGAAGCCGAAACGCGCATCAACGCCATCTTAAGCTGGGCTAAGGACGAGAACAGCAGGTGGAACACGCTTTCGAGCTACGGCGAACATACCGAAGAGGATATCCTCAAGGCGCACGAGCTTTTCAAAGAAGAACTGCAATCCGACTGGAACAGCGCGCAGGAAAGCGTGAAGGACTACGAAAAGTATAATTTCACGCAGGGCTGGGAAGTTTTCCTCTACAATTACGGTTCGGCGGGCGGCATCACCGTTACCACGGAAAAGGACGGGCAGGGTAATACCTCCTATAAGGTGGATTATAACGGAACGGACAAGCTCGATCATTCCGAAAAGGCCATGATCGATTACATATACAACAACATGGTCGGAGAGGCGCAGAGCGCTTCCAAGGCGTATAAGGACAACATCTCCGCCATCGTATCTTACTATGCGACGGCGAACACGCTGCGCACCTACCTCGTTTCGCAGTCTATCACCGATTATTTCAAGGATAAGGAAAAGACCGTTACGACCATCAGCGGCATCACCGCGGAAAAACGCGATTCCCTTCCCGCGCAGAACGGGCAGAATAAACCGCTCGGCGGCGAATACGACGTTCTGCACATCCGCATCGACGGCGTAGACCCGAAGGCGATCTATAACTTCGGTTTCTCGGTCGCGCCCATGCACTATTATTCCTCCCATGCGGATAAATTTTCGCTGGAAGAGGGAAAGGAATACTTCGGCGTTGAATTCGGCGATTCCGACTTCATGACGGAGGTCAAGGGCATTCAGGTCCCCCTGGGCGCGGGCGCGTACAGGGCGAGTACGGAAAACGGCAGCAAAGCTACCGATAAAATCAACAAATCGGACTTCAATAACAACAACATAGTCTATTTCGAAAGCAACGAGAACTTTGTTCTCGGCGCGCCAAAGATCAAAAAACTGCGTTATAAGGTCATTTCCACCACGCTTTTATACGACGCGGTGAAAAACGGCGAAGTTCACTTCGCTATGCCCACGGCTACCAACGAAATGATCGTCAAGCTGGAGGGCGTGGATAAAAAGGCGCTCGATTACACCATCACCGAAAACCTCGGTTACGGCTATATCGGCGTGAACGCCACTTACGTGAACGAACTGCCCATCAGGCGCGCGATCATGCACGCCATGGATACTTCCCTGTGTCTGGACTATTACGGCGGCGGTCAGCTGGCCGAACTTATTTACCGCCCGATGTCCAAAACGCTCAAGGATTACTATCCTTCCGACATCACGGCGCCATATTACACATACGACGGAACGGGTGCGAAATCTCTTGAACTCGCACAGGAAGCGGGGTACAGCCTTAAAAACGGCGTTCTCACCAACGCCGCGGGCAAAAAGCTCTCGTTTACCTTCACCATCGCGGGCGATACGACCGATCACCCCGCCTACAAAGTGCTGAACAACGCGGCGAACGTTTTGAACAGCAAGGGTTTCGATATTAAAGTTACCACCGATTCCACCGCGCTTTCCAAACTTTCCAACGGACAGCTGGCGGTTTGGGCGGCGGCATGGAGCTCTACGTCCGATCCCGATATGTATCAGGTCTACCATAAGGATTCCAACGCCACGAGTATCCTCAACTGGGGGTATTCGTACATCGAGCGCGAAGGCACTTCGGAAGAGAAAAACCTGCTCGACGAGCTCGCCGCGCTTATCGAAGACGGCAGAGCGACCGACGTCGTGGCGAAAAGACAGCCCATTTACAGGGAAGCGCTCGACGTGGTTATGGAGCTCGCCATAGAGCTGCCCACCTATCAGAGAAAGGATTTGTACGTATATCAGAACGGTATTTTCGATACGAGCACGTTCACCGAGGCCTCCGCTTACCAGAGCCCGCTTTCCGAGCTTTGGAATGTGAGTTTCGCCGCGAAATAACGAATGACGGCGCCCGCCGCATGCGGCGGGCGCGGAACCGTCCTCCGAACCGCGGGGGATCAGGGAGATTTTTATGGTAAAATATCTGATAAAGCGAATCTTGTATTCCGTCGTCATTTTGCTGTTCGTGTCGCTGATATTGTATCTGCTGATCCGCCTGCTGCCGATGGACTACGTTGAGAACACTTTTCTCTCGCAGTCCCTGCAGGGTACGGTCAGCAAGGAGGAACTGTACAGAATCAAAGAACTGTACGGTTTGGCGGACAGTTCTTTTCTGGGAATACTGAAAGGCTACTGGGGGTGGCTGACGTCGGCGCTTTCGGGCGATCTCGGCACGTCATTCCTCTACAATCAGCCCGTCGGCAAGGTCATACAGGAACACATGTGGATTTCCTTCGGCGTGGCTGTCGCGGCTTACATACTGCAGTTCGTTATCGCCATACCGCTCGGCATCAAGGCGGCTACCAACCAGTACGGAGCGGTGGATTACTCCACCACCGTTTTCGCCATGATCGGCATTTCGCTGCCCTCGTTCTTTCTCGCGATCCTGCTCATCAAGCTGTTCGCGATCGAACTCGGTTGGTTTCCCTCGCAGGGAATACTCGACGCCACGGTGGACTGGTCGGGCAATCCGTTCGGCAAGTTCGTCAACCAGCTCTGGCACATCGTCCTGCCCATGATCACCATCACGGTCGTTTCCATCGGCAGCCTCATGCGCCACGCGCGCACGAACACGCTCGAGGTGCTCAACCAGGACTATATCCGCACGGCGCGCGCCAAAGGGCTTTCGGAAAAGACGGTCGTCTATAAGCACGTTTTCCGCAATACCATGGTGCCCATCGTTACCATGATGGCGGGGATTTTGCCCAGCCTGTTCGGCGGCATGATGATTTTGGAAGAAGTTTTCGCCCTCGACGGTATCGGCCAAATCGCCTATAAAGCGCTCAATATCGGCGATATACCCTTTATCATGGGATACAATATGTTTATCGCGATCCTTACGGTCATCGGAACGCTGCTTTCCGACATCACCTATATGATCGTAGACCCGCGTATCAAGATTTCTAAATAAGGAGGCGCAGAAAAATGGAAGAAAATAAAGAACTGAACACTGCGCCTCAGCAGGAAAACAACGCGCCGCAGGAAGAATCCATTGCCGACCGCGTGCGCATCATTTCGCCGACAAAACTGGTTATGAAGCGTTTTTTCCGCTCCAAGCTGTCGGTGATCGGCTTAGTGCTGTTTTTGTCGCTCTTTCTGTTTTCCTTCATCGGGCCTTTATTCGTAGGCTGGGCGGAAGAGGAAGTGGACATGTCGGGCGGGCAGCCCGTTTACACCATCATTGAAGTTGAGCTTGTGGATCCCGAAGGCAATCCCTATTCGGTCTACACGGTGGAGGTGTTCTATCCGCAGACAAATATTCACGCCGCCGCCATGAGCAAGAGCACCGACCCGCAGACGGGCAGGGTGCGCGTGCACGTGCTCGGTACGGACGCGGAGGGACGGGATATCTTCGTCAGGCTGATGTACGGAGGGCGGCTTTCGCTCACGCTCAGTTTCTTCGTCGTGCTCATCTACACGTTTATCGGCGTGGTGCTCGGCGGACTCGCGGGTTATTTCGGCAAATGGGTGGATATGATCATCATGCGTATCGTCGATATACTCAACTGTATTCCGTCTTTGCCTATCCTGCTCATTATCGGCGCGATATTAGACGGACTGAAAGTCGATAAATCGGTGCAGATCTATTACATGATGGGCTTTCTGACGTTGCTCAGCTGGACGGGGGTCGCGCGGCTCGTGCGGGGACAACTGCTGTTTTTGAGGGAACAGGAATACATAGTGGCGGCGGAAGCGCTCGGTATGGGGCCGATGCGCAAGATATTCCGTCACCTTATCCCCAACGTCATGCCGCAGCTTATCGTAAGCATGACGCTCGGCCTCGGCAGCATCATCCTTTACGAGGCGTCGCTCAGTTTCCTCGGCCTCGGCGTTCCCATCGAAATGGCCTCCTGGGGGCAGATGGTGCAGAGCGCGACCAAGAGCGTTGATATTCTCACGTATTATTTCAACGACTGGGGCCCTGCCGGTTTCATGATCATACTGGCCGTGCTGTCGTTCAACTTTGTCGGCGACGGACTCAGGGACGCGCTCGATCCCAAGATGAAGAGGTAGCCCCATGGAAAAGAAAAAGAAGATCACTTTGCGCCTGAAAGAATGGTACGAGCGCGTTACGCATAAAAACGATCCGCACTATATTTCGGGTAAGGAGGCGCGCCGTATCGCGCACGAAAACATGCGCGTTACGCGCGAGTACGAACGCAAAAAGAAGAGAAAACACGTTCCCGAGCAGGAATATCTCACCGAGATGAAAAACAAGGACAATATCCTTGAAATCGAAAACCTGCACACTTATTTCTTTACGGACGCGGGCGTGGCAAAATCTGTCAACGGCGTTTCCTTCGAAGTGCCGAAAGGCTCGGTCGTCGGCGTGGTCGGCGAATCGGGCTGCGGCAAGTCCGTTACATCGCTTTCGGTGATGCAGCTGGTGCAGGCCCCGCAGGGGCAGATCGTGGAAGGTTCTATCCGTTTCTGCTCGCAGGATTACAAGCGCGATGAAGAAGGCCGTCCCGTTCCCGTTTGGGAATATGAGGAAAAGGACGGGCAGAAAGTCATAAAAAAAGAACCCGTGCTCGACAAAAAAGGCCGTCCCGTGCTCGAAAAGGACGGCACGCCGAAAATGAAAAACGTACAGGCGCTCGACGGCAACGGTTTCCCCGCGTTTGAAACGGAGGATAAGACTTTCGACATAGCGAAAATGCCTATGAACGAAATGCGGCGGATCCGCGGCAAGGAAATATCCATGATATTCCAGGAGCCGATGACCAGTCTGAACCCGCTCTTCACCATAGGCAACCAGCTCGACGAAGTGGTATTGCTGCACACGCCGGGGGCGGACAAGGCGCTTGCGAAAAAGCGTTCCGTAGAGATGCTGACGCTCGTGGGCATTGCGATGCCCGAAAACGTTTACACGCGTTACCCGCACGAACTTTCGGGCGGTATGCGCCAGCGCGTCATGATCGCCATGGCGCTGGCCTGCAACCCAAAGCTCATTATCGCGGACGAACCGACCACCGCGCTGGACGTTACCATTCAGGCGCAGGTGCTCGACCTGCTGAAAGAAATCAAGCAGAAGATCAACGGTTCCATCATGCTCATCACGCACGATCTGGGCGTCATTGCGGGCATGGCGGATTACGTGGTCGTCATGTACGCGGGGCGCGTCATCGAAAAGGGCACGGTGGAGGACATTTTCGACCGCCCGATGCACCCGTATACCGTCGGTCTGCAGAAGAGCAAACCCGTGCTCAACAAGGATATCGAATGGCTGTACAGCATAAAGGGACAGGTTCCGAATCCGATCGACATGCCCGACTACTGCTACTTTAAAGACCGCTGCGAACGCTGCAAGGAAGTATGCAACGGCAAATATCCCCCGCTCGTACAGGTCAGCCCCACGCACAGCGTGGCGTGCTATCTTTACGACGAGGCAAAGGAGGCCGCGAAATGACGCATAACATCGAAACGGTAGACACGCGCCCCGAAAATATCCTCGAAGTGAGGGATCTCAAAAAATACTTCCTCATCAATAAGGAATGGAAACTCAAAAAGGCGGCAGGCCCCGCGCCCGCGCTTCCCGAAACGGGGGACGCCGAACTCGGCCCGCAGGGCGGCATCGCCGCCGACGTGACGGAAGAGACCGCGGACAGGGCGGCGGAAACGGCTGAAATCTCCGCCGCACCGAAAGCGAAACGAAAACTCGAACTTGAAAAGACCTACGTCAAGGCGGTGGACGGCGTTTCTTTCGACGTGCCTTACGGCAAAACGCTGGGCGTGGTCGGCGAGTCGGGCTGCGGCAAGAGCACGATGGGTCGCACCATACTGCGCCTGCACGACGTTACCGCGGGTAAAGTCTTTTTCGAAGGAAGGGACATCACGGCCATGAAGAGCGCGGAGCTGAGAAAACTGCGACCGGAAATGCAGATCGTGTTTCAGGATCCGTACAGTTCTCTGCCGCCGCGCCTGCCCGTAGGCGAGATCATCGGCGAAGCCGTAAAGGTGCACAAGATCGTTCCCAAGAGCGAATACCGCGATTACGTAATCGAAATCATGCGCAAATGCGGCCTGCAGGACTTTTATTTCGACCGCTATCCGCACGAATTTTCCGGCGGACAGCGGCAGAGAATATGCATAGCGCGTTCGCTCGCGGTCAATCCGAAATTCGTCGTTTGCGACGAACCCGTGTCCGCGCTCGACGTGTCCATACAGGCGCAGATCGTCAATCTGCTCAAAAAACTGCAGATGGATATGAAGCTTACGTATCTCTTCATTTCGCACGATCTGAGCGTCGTGGAGCACATCTCCGACCGCGTAGGGGTGATGTATCTCGGCAATTTTGTTGAAATGGGCGATAAAAAGGACATATTTTCCAATCCGATGCACCCGTATACGCAGGCGCTGTTGTCCGCGGTGCCCGTGCCCGACCCGCATTATAAGGTAAAGCGCATCATTCTGCAGGGCGATATCCCGTCGCCCGCGAATCCGCCTAAGGGCTGCAAGTTCCATACGCGCTGTCCGCACTGCATGGACGTATGCAAGGAGGTCGCGCCCAAATACAAGGATTACGGCAACGGCCATCTGTGCGCCTGCCATCTCTATTCACAGGAGTGATAGCATGAAGAGAAAGACAAAAACGCCCGATTACGACGACGGACGGACGATCGCGGAAATGAACGTTGAGGGAATGCCCTGGTACAATCCGACCAGGGATAAAAAGGTCAACGAGGAGGACAAGCCTACGAAAAAGGAACTCCGCGCCATGATGCGCGCGGGGTATCTGGCTTATCTTCCGCGCGTGCTCGCCACGCTCGCGGGATTCGGCCTTTGCGTTCTCCTCACGTATTTATGGCTTAACGGCTGGTCGTTTTAACGATCCGCTTTCTTCCGCCCCGCGCATTTGCGGGGCGGCTTTTTTTAAGTTGACAACGGGCGGAATTTGTAATATAATCGAATTGCCCCAAGGGGCGAATAATTTTTTTCGGAGTATCGTTATGCTGGAAGATATCGTAAAGGAATGGCAGGAAAACGTCAAGGACGAAACGCTGTCGGCCGAACTCAAAGGGATTTTGACCGATAAAAAGGAACTCGAAGACAGATTTTACAAACATCTGGAATTCGGCACGGGCGGACTGCGCGGGATTCTCGGCGTGGGCACCAACTGTCTGAATATCTACACCATCGCGCGGGCCAGCCGCGGCGTGGCGGACTACATGCGGGCGCACGGCCTCAAAAAGATCGCCGTAAGTTACGACAGCCGCATCAATTCCGAACTCTTCGCGAAAACGGCGGCGGAAACGTTCGCCTCGCAGGGGATAGAAGTCGTCATTGTGAAAGAACTCATGCCGACGCCGTTTTTGTCCTTTCTGACGCGCGAGGAAAAATGCGACATGGGCGTTATGGTAACGGCCAGCCACAACCCCGCGAAATACAACGGCTACAAAGTATACAACGGCGAGGGCTGCCAGATCGTGGACGCGGCCGCCAAGGAAATATCCGGTTACATCTCGAAAGTGCCTTATTTCCTCGCCGCGGAAAAGACCTTTGATGAATATCTCGCGGCGGGAACGATAACCCTGTGTGCGGACACGGTGGAGGAAAAGTATCTCGCGGGCGTGAAAAATATCGTAAAAGCCGACGTAAAGGGGCTGAAACTCACGTATTCCGCGCTCAACGGCACGGGATACCGCATCATTCCCAAACTTCTGCGGGAGGAGGGCGTCGAGGAGCTGACGCTCGTGCGGGAGCAATGCGCGCCGGACGGTAATTTCCCCACCTGCCCCTATCCAAACCCCGAAAAGAGCGAGGCGCTCGCGCTGGGACTGAAAACGGCTGAAGAAAACGGCAGCGATCTGCTGCTCGCCACCGATCCCGACGCGGACAGGGTGGGCATAGCCGTGCGCGACAACGGCGGATATAAGCTGCTCACGGGCAACGAAGTGGGCGTTCTTCTGACCGATTTCCTGCTGGAAAAGGCGCGCCGCGCGGGGAAAGACACCTCAAAATACGTTATCGTAAAGACAATCGTTACCACGAAGATGGCGGACGCCGTGGCAAAAAAATACGGCGCTTCCGTAATCAACGTGCTTACGGGCTTCAAATATATCGGAGAACAGATCGGACTGCTCGAAAAGAAGGGCGAGGCGGACAGATTTTTGCTCGGTTTCGAGGAGAGCTACGGCTACCTTCTCGGCACGCAGGTTCGCGATAAGGACGCCGTGGTGGCGGCGCTCGCCATCGCGGGTATGGCGAACGAATATAAAAAGCAGGGCAAGACGCTGGTCGTCCGTTTGAACGAGCTGTACGCGGAATACGGCCGTTACGCGCATAAGCTCTTCACCTACGAGTTCGCGGGCGCGGAGGGCAGCGGAAAGATCAGAAAGCTCATGCAGGAACTGCGCGACGGCGCTCCCGCGGAGATCGGCGGTTCGGAAGTGGTGAAAGTTACCGACTATCTGGACAGCGGAAAGACGGGGCTTCCGAAGTCCAACGTGCTTTCCTTCGATCTTGCGGACGGCAGCGGCGTGGTGATGCGTCCTTCGGGCACCGAACCGCTCGTAAAAATTTACGCCACGGTTTGCGGAGGAAAGGACGCGGCGGAGAAATTCGCCGCCGTGGAAAGTTTTGTGAAATCGCGGTTATGAAAGCCGCGCTCGACGAAAAAACGCGCGAAAGATACGGCAAGATCGGTTCGCTGGTCGGCATCTGCTGCAACGTGGCGCTGGCTGCGGGCAAGATAGCCGCGGGGGCGGCATTCGGCGCGGTTTCCGTGCTGGCCGACGGACTGAACAACCTTTCGGACTGCGGCAGCGGCGCCGTTTCCTTTATCTCTTTCAAGATGGCGGCGAAACCCGCCGACAAGGAACACCCGTTCGGGCATCAGCGGATAGAGTACATCGCCTCGATGATCGTGGCCTTTCTCATTTTGGTGATCGCTTTCGAACTGGGGCGGGAGTCGGTTGGCAAGATCATATCGCCCGCGGGGGCGGAATTTTCCTATCTCGTGCTGGGCGTGCTCGTCCTGTCGATCGCCGTCAAGCTCGGTATGTTTCTCTATATGCGCGCGCTTTCCAAAAAACTCGGTTCCGACGTGCTGAACGCCGTTTCGAAAGACAGTCTTTCGGACTGCGCGGCGACCGCGGCGGTGCTTGTTTCGCTGATCGTTAGCAGGTTTACGGGCGTCGATCTCGACGGTTACGCGGGTTTGCTCGTCGCTCTTTTCGTCGCGTGGACGGGCGTGGGGATATTGAAAAGCACCATGTCCAAGCTCATCGGGCAGGCGCCCGATCCCGAAATCGTGGAAAAGATAAAGAGCCGCATCCTCGCGCACGAGGGCGTGCTCGGCGTGCATGACGTCAGCGTGTACAGCTACGGGCCGAACAAATACTTCGCCAGCGCGCACATCGAACTGGACGCTTCCGTAGACGTGCTTGCCTCGCACGAGATCGTGGACGAGATCGAGCGGGAATTCGCGCGGGAAACGGGCATTTCGCTTACCGGGCACCTCGATCCCATAGTGGTGGACGATCCCGCGGTGGACGAGATGCGCGCCCGCGTGGAGGAACTTGTAAAGAATATCGACGGCCGTTTCGGCGTGCACGATTTCCGCATGGTCGCGGGGCCGAACAAGACCAACCTCATTTTCGAAGTGGCCATACCGTTCGACGACAAACTGGACGAAACCGAAGTCGCGGGCAGGATCGCGGAAAAAATATCCGCAATGGAGGACGGGCGTTATGCTCCCGTCGTCTACGTGGAAAAACAATGACGTTTATCCGTTCGGCGCAGAAAGGCGCCGCCTTACGCGCCTTTCTGCGGAAAGCGGAGGGCGTTTTATCAAAACGCGGGGGCGCGAAAACGCCGCGCTGCGACCAAACGACGAAAACCGCCGCACGGCGGTTTTTAATTTGCCTTACACGGTACGATTCTACTCCCGGTAGAGTGCGTTTTTCGTCCGTAGAGAAAAATTTATCCATTCTACTTGAAAAGGTACAAGCGTATAGTGAAAAAAACGCCTTGTAGATTGATTTTTGCCCCTTTCCGGCATAAAATGGGATTAAAATCAGTAAAAATTACAACGAGGTGTTTTATATGAAGAACTTTGTGCTCTGCTGCGGTTCCACCGCGGATCTTTCCGCCGGACGTCTGCGCGAAAGGGATATCGAATATATTCCCTTTCATTATTTTATGGACGGCGTGGAACATGTGGACGATCTCGGACAAAGCATGCCCTACGACGAATTTTACGCGGCGATGACGCGCGGCGTCGTTACCAAGACTTCGCAGATCAACGCGGACGAATACGAAACGTTTTTCGAACCGTGGCTCAAAGAGGGGCGGGACATATTGTACGTGGCGCTCTCTTCGGGGATTTCGGGCGCGTACAATTCCTCGCTCATCGCGAAAAAGACCTTGCAGGCGAAGTACCCCGAACGCAAGATATTCATGATCGATTCGCTCGGCGCGTCCTCCGGCTACGGCCTGCTGATGGAAGCGCTCGCCGATCTCCGCGACGAGGGGAAACCGATCGAGGAGGTCGCGGCGTGGGCGGACGAACACAAGCTTAACGTGCACCATTGGTTTTTCTCGACCGATCTCACGTTTTACGTGCGCGGGGGGAGAATTTCCAAGGCCGCGGGGTGGTTCGGCACGATTTTCAACATCTGTCCCCTGCTCAATATGGACGACAAGGGCAAGCTCATTCCCCGCAAAAAGGTGCGCACGAAGAACAAAGTCGTCCGCGAGATCGTGAACGCGATGGAAGCCACGGCGGATAACGGCACCGCTTACGACGGTCGGTGCTACATCTCGCACGCCGCCTGCATGGCGGACGCGCTCGCCGTAAAGGAGCTTGCGGAGGAGCGGTTTCCCGCGCTCAAGGGCAAGGTCCGCATCTTCGATATAGGCACCACGATCGGTTCGCATACCGGCCCCGGTACGGTCGCGCTTTTCTTTTTCGGCAAAAAGAGGGAAGAATAAACGTTTCTGCCGCCGCGGAAAAACTTTTCCGCGGCGCTTTTATTTTAAAAACTTAACCCCTCCTTATATAAAGTATAATCACAACGATTTTCCGATCGCTTGCCCTCCGCGCGCGGTAGGATTATAATAAAAAGGTAAAAAATCAAGGAGAAAAGGGTATGGCAAAATACGTATTCGTAACGGGCGGCGTCGTTTCGGGGCTGGGCAAAGGCATCACCGCGGCGAGCCTCGGGAGGCTTTTGAAAGCGCGCGGGCTGAAGGTCGCCGCGCAGAAACTCGACCCGTATATCAACATCGATCCCGGCACCATGAGCCCCTATCAGCACGGGGAAGTTTTCGTGACGGAGGACGGCGCGGAAACCGACCTCGATCTCGGACATTACGAACGTTTTATAGACGAAAACCTCAATAAGTTTTCCAACCTTACCACGGGCAAAGTCTATTGGAACGTGCTCAACAAGGAGCGAAACGGCGAATACCTCGGCCAGACGGTGCAGGTCATTCCGCATATTACGGGAGAGATCAAGTCCTTTATCTACAATGTCGGAAAAACGTCGGGTGCGGACGTGGTTATAACGGAGATCGGCGGAACGACGGGCGACATCGAAAGCCAGCCCTTTATC
>UQZE01000012.1 GCA_900545325.1 uncultured Eubacteriales bacterium | reverse complement strand
CGATTAGGCGAAAAAGGCTTATACGAACAACTGGAAATTCTATTACGGCTTCAACGACGCGTTCGTTTACGCTTTCAAAGCGGGTGCGGACGTATTCGTCGGCTTTGAAATCCCCGAAACCGTGGACGGCTGGATCACGGGCACGCTGAAAATTTATATCGCGGACGCGGAGGGGAAAATGACCGAAGTATTCTCCAAATCGCTTGCGGATAAAACCTCGCTCGACGGGCTCGCCGATTACGAACTGGAAAAAGGCGAAACGATCTATTTTGAATTTTTATACCCCAGCAGCGAAATGCGGAACGTGGGCAACCCGCCCTATTTCGCGCTGTATCAGGCGTTGGAAAAAAAGGCATAACGAAAAAGCTCCCGGATTTCGGGAGCTTTTTTAAGGATTAAACGGGGAATATTTTCCGTGCTTTTCTTGCGGGCAGGGAAAAAAGGTGTTATACTGAAATTATGAATAGGGAAGTTTTTGAACGCGCGCGGTTCGGATACAGGCTCTCCGCGGACGACAACATCGTGTTTTTGCAGGATATCGCCGAAAATCGGCCGCGTTCGCTTTTCGACAACGCTTATCTGGCGCTCTTCCGCCGCGCGCACGAAGAGTGCGGGGCAAAGGTCGTGCTCAATCTCTTTTACGATAATTCTTCAAGTGCGGGTTTCGGAAAAAAGCGGGAATATTTCGACTTGTCCATGATGCCTGGCGGCTATAAGGGCGAATGGAGGGAAAATGCCGACTGGCTGAAACTTTCCTTTCACGCCCTGCGCGAATACCCGCCAGACCCTTACGCGGCGGCAGACGGCGCGGCCGTCTTGGCGGACGCGGAGAAAGTCAACGGGGAAATCGCGCGGTTCGCGGGCGAAAGTTCGCTCGCCTCGTTTGCGACCGTGCATTTCGGCAAGATCGCCGACGAGGGGCTGGATGCGCTCAAAAAAGCGGGGTATAAGGGATTTGCGGGATATTTCGACGTTACGGAAAACGGCCCCGCCGTGGCATACGGCAGGGACGAAGCTTTCTGCCGCCGCATTGGCGCGGAAAAGTTCGCGGAGGATCGGGGGACGGCGTTCGCAAAGATAGACCTTTGCATGAACCTCGCGCCGACCGCGGCTGAAAACCTCGCGAAACTTAACGGGATTATAAAAAGAAGCGGCGGAAAGTTCGTGCATATCATGATCCACGAACAATACTTCTACCGCGATTACGCCGCGCATATAAAAGAGTACGGGGAGATCGTGCTCGGCTGCTGCGCCAGGCTGAAACAATGCGGCTATAAAGGCAGGTTTTACAGCGAACTTTGCGGCGATTTCGTTTGACATTTCAAGGCGCACGGTGTATCCTAAATAAAAACCAAAGGGGCGGAGATCATGGATACTGTCAAAATTAAGGACAAAAAGAACACGCGCATGATTGCGCACAGGGGGCTGAGCGGCGTCGAGCGGGAAAACTCGCTTGCGGCGTTCATTGCGGCGGGCAACCGCGACTACTACGGCATCGAATGCGACGTACATGTTACCAAGGACGGGAAATACGTCGTCTATCACGACGATACGACGGGGCGTCTGTGCGCGGAAAACCTGCTGCTCGAGGACAGTTTGTACGAGGAAGTGGATAAACTGCGCCTGCTTGCGAGCGGGCAGGAAAAGATTTACGACCGCACGTTCGTTCTGCCCACGCTGAAAGAATACCTCGGCGTGTGCGCGCGCTACAATAAAGTTGCGGTTATCGAACTGAAGAACGCGATGGAGGAAAAGAACATTGCGGAAATAATCGGGATATGCAGGGAAGAATACGACCCGGATCGGATCGTATTCATATCTTTCGATTACGGCAATCTCGTTGCGGTGCGGAAAATGCTGCCCGAACAGAAACTGCAGTATCTGACCGATTTTTATACCGACGGTTTGATCGAAAAGCTCAAAAAGTACGAATTCGATCTCGATATCAATTACAGATCGCTCACCGAAAGCCGCGTGCGCGAACTGCACGACAACGGCGTTGCCGTGAACTGCTGGACGTGCGACAGCCTTGACCGCGCGGAGGAACTCGTCGCCTGGGGCGTGGACTTCATCACCAGCAATATACTGCAATAAAATAATCGAAACGAAAAAGCGTTCCCCGCAGGGGAGCGCTTTTTTTATTTCAAGGAATCGAAATGCCAGTTTTTCATTTTGATGACCGCGGCGTATTGCGAAGGCGTGATACCCGTTATTTTTTTAAATTGCGTGGAAAAATACTGTACGGAATCGAATTCCAGATATTCGCTTATTTCCTTCATGGACATGTTTCCTTCGGCAATGAGTTCGTGCGCGCGCATGATGCGGAGCTTTATGAAATAATTGATGATGGAAACGTTCATGCTCTTTTTGAAGATGCTTGAAATGTGCGAAACGCTGTATCCGAGATTGTTGGCTATATCTTTCAGGCATAGTTTTTTCGTGATGTTCTCGTTCATGAAATCGATAGTATAGCGCACGATCGCCTGCTCGGCCTGCGTATTGACGGTTCCGCTCTGATTTTTGTTTTCGAGATTTCTGACGCATCCGATCAGCAGCAGTTCGATAAGATTTTTTACCGTTTGATTTGTGGCGAACTCCTCGCCTTCCCCGTTTTTCAGCGGCGGTATGCTGTTTTTGCCCGCAAAGAGCACTATGCCGTTGTTCACGATGTCGATAATATATTGTTTCTGCGTATTGGTGGGGATCAACGGGATCCCCGCTATTTTTTCGAGCGGTTCGCCGTTATCTACCGAAAAGGCGATGAAAAATACATGGCAGGTCGTGTTGTTTGCCTTGATGCGGTGAAATTCCCACGGCCTGTGCATAAAGGCGTAGCCTTTGCCGATCACCTGCGTGTATTCGTCCGTTTCGATCACGACTTCGCCCGAATGTACGTATACGAATTCCCATGCTTCGTGGCTCTCTCCGCGGAACGCGTAACGCGGCGAATAGAAATAGGAAAACGTGCTGTAAAGCCGCGTTATGCTGAATTCGTTATGCGGTAAGGTCGGTTCGAGCGTTACCGGATTTTTATGTTTGCTCATTTCTTCTTCGTTCATGCTCTTTATTATACAATCAATCTTTTAAAAATGCAATGGTTTTGTAAAATTATTGTAAACAGAACCTTTTCAGTTGTAATAATCTTGTAATTTTTAATATTTTACTAAAAACCAGCCAAAATAATTCGTAAGATATTGTAACTATTCAAGAAAATAACAATAACACCCTGGGGGGGGGGTGTGATATATTAGTGGTGAAAAAATGAAAAGCAGGGTCAGAAAATGGTAACGGACAACAAAGATATAAATACCGAAGAGATAAAATTGCCCTTGAAAAGCAGGCTGGGCAATGCCTTTTACGAGTTTTCGCTCAAATTTTCCCGTAAAGGAAAAAGGCCTGTCGGAGAGAGGACGTTCAAAAAATCGCAGACGGTCTTTCTCGTCGGCATATTGGCGCTGCCCGTACTCAACTGGCTAGTGTTCTGGCTTTACGTCAACATCAGTTCGTTCGTGCTCGCCTTTCAGAATACGCGGGGGGAATGGAGCCTGATCAATTTCACGCTCTTCTGGGACGAACTTACTTCCCCTTACGGCGATACCGTAGGCATGGCTATCGTCAACACGCTGAAATATTTCGCCACGAACGTTTTCGTCATCTTTCCGCTTTCGATAGTGATCAGCTATTTTATTTACAAGCGGATTTTAGGTTACAAGATGTTCCGTATCGTGTTTTTCTTTCCGGCGATCATTTCCGGCGTGGCGCTCACCACGGTCTATTCCAACATGATTTCGCCCACGGGGCCGATCGGCGCCCTGCTCAAAGCGCTCGGCGTGAACGTGCCGCAGGAGGGGTATTTGATGAATCCCGATACCGCGACGCGCGCCATCATTCTATACAGCGTATGGACGGGATTTTGCAGCAACGTAATTCTTATCGGCGGCGCGATGTCCCGCGTGCCGGTAGAGGTGCTCGAATCGGCTAAACTCGAAGGGTGTCCCGCGTTCAAGGAGCTGATCTTTCTCATTCTGCCGCTCATATGGTCGTCGCTTTCCACGCTGCTCGTCTTTTTGCTGACTGGACTGCTGAACGCGAGCGGCCCCATACTGCTCTTCCACCCTGACGGCGGTTTCAATTCCACAACGCTGTCGTTTTGGATTTTCAAACAGGTTTACGGCAGCGGACAGCTCGGAGGCACGGGCAATTACGGGCTGGTTTCCTGCACGGGACTGATTTTCACGCTGGTCAGCATGCCGATCATACTCACGGTCCGCTGGCTCTTTGAAAAAGTTCCCGCGGTGGAATACTGAGAGGTGCGACATGAAGATAAAAAGAAAAAAGAAAGAAGAGGAAGCCGCAATCCTGTACAAGCGCACCGCTGCGGAAAAGGTGCTTTACGCCTTCGTGTTTGCGGTATTCACTCTGTACGCGCTTTCGCTCATATTGCCGTTTTTGTGGCTCATAATCAATTCTTTGCAGGATAAAACGACGTACGAAATCAACCTCGTTCTGGGCAAGACCTTCGCTTTTCCGAAAAAGCTCGACTGGTCGAACTATGCGTACGCTTTTCAGAAACTTACATATAACAACACGAATATATTCGGCATGTTTTTCAACAGCGTGTGGTATACCTTCGTGCGGATATTCGGCGGCGTGATCGCAAGCGCGTTCACGGGATACGCCTTGGCGAAGTATACGTTCAGAGGCAGAAACGTGATCTTTGCGGTCATCATTTTTTCCATGACCGTGCCCATCGTCGGCACCACGGGCGCGACGTTCAAGCTGGTCAACGACATTTTGCACATCTACAATACGCCGTTTTATCCGATACTCAAATATTTCAGCGGCATAGGCATGAATTTCCTCGTGATGTACGGATTTTTCAAAAATATATCCTGGAGCTATGCGGAAGCGGCGTTTATCGACGGCGCAAGCCATTCCAAAGTGTTTTTCAAAGTCATGCTGCCGCAGGCGACTTCGGCCGTCATAACTTTGGGGATATTGACGGGCATCACGGCGTGGAACGAATATATGGACGTCCTGTTGTACCTGCCTAATTTCCCGACCATCGCGTCGGGGTTATACGGGGTTTCGAGAACGCTCCCGCGGGAAGGGTATTCTACGGCGTATTTCGCCGCGCTGGTCATCTCTCTCGTGCCCGTGTTCGTTACGTTCTGCTGTTTTTCGGACGTTATCATGAAAAATTTCGCCGTAGGCGGATTGAAAGGATAAATTAGGAGGATAAAAATGAAAAAGATCATTACGTTACTGCTCGCCGCGCTGCTCGGGCTTTCCTGCCTGGCCGCGGGGTGCAACAAAAAAAAGGTCGATTCGGGCAGTCCGGAAACGCTGGAAGTCTACATCTACAACGCGGGGTACGGCTACGAATGGGTGGTAAAGCTTTTGGACGCCTTCGCGCAGGAGGATTGGGTAAGGGAAAAATATCCCAACCTGCAGACCGATTACGAGAAAAACGAAGTGGAAAATTACGCGTCCAGCATGCTCGAAAGTTCGGCGTCCACAAACCGTTTCGAAATCATTTTCGGTCAGAACCTCAATAAATACCTCGGCAAAAACGGCAAGGTGGAGGATTTGACGGAAAAGGTATACAAGGCGAAAGTTCCCGGCGAGGACGTTACCGTGGAGGAAAAGATGTACGATTCGGTGCGCTCGTCCAACGTCGATCCCTCCGTTGACGAGGCGCAGGACGCCGTCTATTATACCATGACGTATGCGAGCGGCATGACCGGCATCGCGTATAACGAGGACGTGCTCGTAGACCGTCTCGGCATGAAAGTGCCGAATACGACGGACGAACTGATCGCCGTCATGAAAGCGGTGCACGACAAAAACAGCACGTCTTCCAAATACGAAGGCTATGAAAATACCTATTCGCTCGTCACGTACGGTTCCTCCGCATACACAAACTATATGCTCAATACGTGGTGGGCGCAATACGAAGGTTCGGACGGTTTTGCCAACTATTTCAGCGGATACGACGTGAACACGAATTCGATATCCGCGGAAGTCGTGGAACAGAAAGGCCGTTTGAAGGCGCTCAGCGTGCTGGAAAGCATTATGTCCAAGAACAACGGCTATACCTACCTCAGCCCGAGTTCGGGCAGAGAGGCTTACCGTCAGGTGCAGAACATGCTCGTCATGGGACAGGGCGTGTTTATGGCGAACGGCGACTGGTTCGACAACGAAATGCGCAGTTTCTGCGAAGGCTTGGAACAGACGCAGGGGTATTGCGATACGGTAAAACTCATGAAAACGCCTGTCATCAGCAGTATTATCGATCAGACGCCGACCATTGAAAACGACGCCGAGCTTTCGGCGCTGATATCCGCGATCGACGCGGGGAAAACCGCGCTCAAAGGCGAGGGCTACGACGTTTCGCAGGAAGATTTCGACAGAATTTTAGAGGCGCGCGTGGTCGTTTATTCCATAGGGCCGGGGCATAACGCCGTCGTTCCCAAGACGGCCGTCGGAAAGGAAGTCGCCTACGATTTCCTGCGGTATATGGCGACCGACAAGGCAAACAGAATTTATATTGAAACGACGCGCGGCGCGTCGCTCCCCTTCGATTACGACTGCAAGGAGGAGGATCCCGAACTTTTCGAAAGCCTCTCGCCAATGCAGAAGGATAGGTTGGAATATTTCAATAATTACCAGGCGGAAATAGATCTGCTGCCCGCGCCGCAGTCTTTCCCGCTGGTGCTTTACGGAGGATTTGCCGCGTTCAAGTCCTGCGCGGACGCGCCCGGATACAGATTCCTGAACGGCGAAAGCGCGGGCAGCTATGCCACCGCGGCGGAAAAACTTTATTACGAGGATATCAATTACTGGCAGGAGGACGGGGCGAGAAGATTTTTGAACGCCGTCAACCAGGCCGGTCTGTAAGGAGGAAAATTTATGAAGATTAAAAAGGCAGCCCCCGCGCGGCAGGCGCTTGCGTTCGCGCTGTCCGCCGCGCTGCTCGTCGGTACGGTCGGCGTCGATCTCCGAGGAAAAGGCCTTGCCGCCGACGAAGTGGAATTCTGGTCTACGTATGCGACGGAAAAGATACTGCGCGACGAATACGACGCTTACGCTTCCGTGCGCAAGTCCGCGGAAATCAAAGTGCAGGCCTGCCGCGGCGAATACGAAAGCGCGCAGCTCATCATGACGGCGAAAGCGGATGTAGACGCTTATACCGTGGAACCGGAAGATCTCGTCCTATCGGGCGGAGAAGCGGTATTCCCGAAGGAAAATATCGGCGTCTATCATGAAAAATATATCCTTGTCGAAAATATCTACGACGATAACGGCGCGCAGGCGGGCTGGTATCCGGACGCGCTCCTTCCCGTGGAAACTGTCGCGGAATACGGCGAAAACAAGATAGAAAAAGGTCGGAACCAGGGGCTTTACGTTACGTTTAACGTTCCCGTCGATCAGGCGGCGGGCGTGTACAACGGCACGATGAAGATTACCTGCGACGGCGTCGAGAGCGAAATTCCCGTAACGCTGACGGTGGAAGATCTGCTCGTCAGCCAGACTACGCACTCCAAGTCGAAATTCAACGCCACGTTCCATCATTATTTGGGCGAGCTGGATAATACGCAGACCATGATGGACGCCTACGTTACGAAGATGGCGGAATACCGTATTTCGCCGGGATATGTCGTCAACGGCTCGCATTTCACCACTTCGGACGAGGATATGCGCATGTACGTGGATAAAGCGTACGAAATGCTGCAAAATCCGAAGATGAGCAACTTCAACATACCCGCGTTCACCGCTTCGAGGAGCAACGTCAAGACGATCGACAGGGCAATGCTGACCAAGTATATCGACTGCGTGCTCGAAAAGAGCCTGGAAACGGGATTCGACATGATGGGGCGCGCCATCTTTTCCACGGGGCTGATCGACGAACCCGACCTGATGGGATTGATGGACCGCGTGCCCTATGTCTGCGAGGATTTCAAGGCGGCGGTAACCGCCAGCATGAATAATTTCCCTGCGCTGGCCAACCGTTATCCCGAAGCCGACCCTGCGTTTGTGGCGCAGCTGGAAACGTCGCTGGAAAATTTCCCGCTCGTCGTTTCCATGGCGAAGACCGAACAGGCGGTGGAAATGGGCGTGGAAACTTTCTGCCCGCTCATCAACGACTACGATTCCGCTTCCTCCCGCGCGAAATACGACGATCAGCAGCAGCGCTGGTGGTATACCTGCATCAATCCCCGCCCGCCTTATCCCGGTTATCACATGGAAGACACGCTCGTTTCCGCGCGTTCCATCAGCTGGATGATGAGCGAATACGACGTAATCGGCAATTTCTTCTGGGCGGTGGACGTATACGCGCGCTACGACGGCACCAGCTATCAGCCGATAGAAGATTACTATCAGACGGCCGCCCGCTATCCTAAAGCGAACGGCGACGGTTTTCTCTTCTATCCCGGCTCGCCTTACGGACTCGACGAGCCCGTGGCCTCGCTCCGCCTCGAAGCCATCCGCGACGGCGCGGAGGAGTATGAACTCTTCTACGACCTTAAAAACATTTACGGCAAACTCGGTTTCGATACGGCGAACATACAGCGAAACATCTCTTCGCTCGTCTATACGGGCACGCAGGTGGCTTCCACTTCGCAGAGCTTTTACGACGCGCGCGGCGCGCTGATCGATCTCGTCAAGCTGGCGAATACGCCCGCCGAAGTCTGCGTAATCGACGCGACGGACGACAATTACGGCCGCATAACCTACAAAGTTTATGCAAACGACGGCTACGAACTGCTTTCCGACGGCAAACCCGTTGAAACGTTCGAAAAACACGAGGGTGGGAAGATCTACGACGTCAGCATAGACCTCGCGGAACAAAGCAACGTCAACTTCGGCGTCATGGTGGACGGCGAACCGGTGGAGTTCGATTACAGAGTGGGCGGAAAGGCGCATGTGTCGGACGCCGAAGCCATGAAAAACGGCTTTACGGCGGGCGCGTGTTCGCTTGAAACGGCGCTTACGGACGCGTCCGCGGTCGATCCCGCTATGACGGGCAAGCTCGTGGAACTGAAACTCGGTGCGACCGAAGGCAAACACCAGTCCGTGAACTTTACCAGCGACGCCGTTACGGGCATTTCCGCCTCGACGAAAAAGATAATCCTTCGCGTGTATAACCCGACGGAAGAAGACGTTCCCTTTATGATACTGGCGAAATTCAAGGGGAGTTCGATAAACGTCAATCTCATCACCACGGTGCTGAAACCCGGCGAAAACGCCATAGAAGTGAGCGGGTTCGGCGGCATGCCGTGGGGAAGATACGTATCCCTCGAATATCTGGCGATTTACTTCACGGACGAAGTCGACGCGGCGTATCCCGCAAGATCGTTCTACGTGAAAGACTTCGTTACCTATGACAGCTGAGAGGTAAAGATATGAAAAAAACGGTTAAATTAATAGCGCTGGCGCTGGCGGCTGCAATGCTGTTTTCCCTGCCAGCGTGCAAGAAAAAGACCGAAGATCCCGACGCGGCGCTCAAAGAAGACGTTCTGCTCAACGATTTCGAAGCATGGGCGCCCGATCTGCAGCTTGCGCGGTTCATGAACGGCTTCGGGAAGATCAGCCTCAACAAAAACGCCGAATACGTTACGAGCGGCAGCGGTTCGGCGAGGCTCGATCCGCTCGGCTGGAAGGGGTCGGGCTCGCTCCCGCTGGTCTATTTCCCGACGCAGTCCGACGCGTTCGGTTTCGATCATTCCGATTTCAGTTACGTAGACTACGTATCTTTCGATATTTACAACGCCAACGGCGAGGAAAAGACCATGAACGCGGGACTCGTTTCCAAGATAAACAGCATCGAGTCCGTCAACCGTGTGGGCGACAGAAAATTCACGCTGAAACCGGGCTGGAACAGCTGCATGTTGCAGGTGGAGCCCTCCGTTCTGGCGATCACCGCGGATATCGCGGACATCAAGGGCGTGTATTTCATGTTTGAAAACGCAGGTTCATCCGTGATCACGGAAGATACGCCCAAGTATTACCTCGACAACGTACAGCTTATCAAAAAAGACGAAAAATCGACGTCCGATTTCACCGTCGAACTGCGCGAAAACGAGATAGCAGACTTTGAAATGCTCTATCAGAAATATATGGTCGTCAACGATAACCCGAGCACCGTGGAAGTCGTGAACGCGGCGGACTTCGGACTTGCCGCACCGTCGGGCAGCAAGGTGCTGCGCGTGGTGCTGGACGGCGTAAACACGGGGTACTGGAAATATTTCCGCATTTCGGACGTGCTGATCCGCGCCACGGCTTTGAACGGCATGGACGAAGCGACGGCGCAGAAAGCGTATATTTGTTTCGAAACGTACAACAATACCGACAGCGCCGTCAATCTGCCCCTCGATTTCGCCAAGGGGTCGGACGGAAAATCGTTCCTTTCCACGCCGAACAACTGCGCGCCGAAGCAATGGACTACGTACGAATACAAAGTTTCCGATATTCTCAAGGCGGAGCCGAACTTTTTGCAGGATCCCGGACAGTTTTTACTTAACTATAAGGACGACAGCGCCGTCGACAGAGAATTTTTCTTCGATAATTTCAGAATAGAAATCAGAAACTGAAAAGGAGGGAAGTATGAAAAAATTGGCAAAAGTGCTGCTTGCCGTCGTGGTCGCCGTTTGCGCGGTGGCCGCGGCCGCCTGCGGCAAAGGGGGCGTGAAGCTGGTGGATTTTCCCGAAACGGCGACGGAGAACGTCGAACTGGGCGATATTTACACCATCACGCTCAAAGAAGTTAAGGACGAAGAGGGCAACGGTTACAGGGTGAGCGCCTCAGTTAAGACAAAGGCCGGCGGCGCGGTATCGGTTTTCGAAAGCCAGTTCAATATCACGGATATGGAGGGCTACGTCATCACCTATACCGCCGAAATAGACGAAAAGACCGAAAAAACGAGCGTGGTTACCTTGAACGTAACGGATAACGGCGATCCCGTGATCGTCATATCCAAACCTTCTACGGGCGAAGTGAACAAGCTCTATACGCTCCCGGGCATCGTGGTCAGCGACCTTTCGGGAAAACCCGTAACGACGACGGTGGAGGTATTTTTCCTCGATGGCGAAACTGAAACGAAGGCGGAGGGGTTGACCGAAAACGGGGGTACGTATACCTTTACGCCGTCAACGGCCGGAATTTACAGAATTAAGGTAACGGCGTCGGACGCCTTCGGCAATTCCGCCGTTGCAACCTCCGATTTTACGGTGGACAACGCCGTTGCGGAGGGAACGATATTCGATCCCGCGAGCCTTTCCGCCATGGAGCAGATCAAGACGAGCACGTCCTGTCCGGCGGAAATAAAGGCGGGCGACGAAAACGCCGACTACACGGGAGCGTACGTAAGTTTTACCTCGACGGAAACGCGGTGGCACAATATCTTCCTCACGCCGAAATACGACCTCGGCGAATATGCGGAGTACGATCTCGCGGAAGTCTGGCTGTATGCGGACGCGAATGACGGTACGGAGGTCGGTTTCAGTTTTTTCAACGATGTGAATTACAATTTCCGTTTCCCGTCCGACACTTGGACGAAGATCACCCTCGATATGGAAGATTTTATCGCCAAGATGGGGGAAAACAACGCGATATTCCTGCCGTTTAACACGAATAATCCTTCGAGCACGAACCATGCCTCGCTCACGGAACTGAGGCTGGGCGGCGTATTCGCCAAATACGCGGTGGAATATTCCGTGGAGGCCGAAGGGCTGAATATCGCGCCCGGCGCGGAGCAGGCGGAGGTTTCGCTCACCGTGGCGAGCGACCGCAGCGCCCTGCCTGCGTTCAGTCTGACCGTTACCAAAGACGGACGGGAAATTCCGCCGGCTTCTTCGGAGAACAACGTGTTCGGTTATACGCTGTCGGCGGGGAGTTACGAATATAGAGTGGTTTCCCGCGACGATATGTACAGAGGCGAGCTTACCGGCACTTTTATCGTAGATTACGCTACGAGGATAATACTTCCCGAAACAGAAAACGCGGTTGCGGGCACGGGGTACGATATACCGGACGCTACGCTCTACGTAAACGGCGAACTTTCCGCGGAAAAAGCGAATATCGCGGCGACGTTTACGGCGAAATACGGCGGCAAAAAACTGACGGGTATCGCGGCGAAAGGGTTCGTTGCGCCGTCGAGCGGCGTGATAGAAGTTACTTATTCCTATGAAGGCGCCGTATCCAAAACGATGGAGATAACGGTGGAGCGCGCGCCCGTTTCGCAGAAACACGCACTCGATTTTTCTTCGAGCGACGTATTGGAAAACATACAGGTCGCGGGCGGCAACAATGTTCTGACCTACGTGGAGGGAGAAACGCCGTACGTATCGTGGACGATTAAGGATAACGCCGTCGCAACGTGGCAGATGTTCAAGGTGAATTCCTCTCTCTCCGCGGAAACGCTTGCGGAATACGATTACGTCAGGGTGAAGGCAATGGCGCTTTCCGACGACGGCGTATACAGATGGCGCCTGCTGATGTGCTCCGATCAGTATATCGCGGGGGATTCCGAATGGAACGCTCCCACGAGGCTGGCGCTCAACGAATGGGGGTATATCTATGTCCCGATGTCGGCTTTCCTTTCGGGCGGCAACGGTTTCGATAAAAAGTGTTTCGTGTCGGTTACATTCAATAAACCGCAGGACGGCAACGCCGATAACGTAAAAGAAGTGCGGTTCGCCGACTTTGAGCTCGTGAAAGCGGCCGAAGGCGAACTGCTGACGGAAAAAACTTCTTATACGACCGAGGAAAATCCTTCCTTTACGGCGAACGTATCCCCCGAACTCGCCTTTAAAGTAGAGATCAGAAAGAACGGCGAAGCCGTTGCGGCGCTCGAAAACGTCGGCGGCAAATACGTGTGGGAGGGCGCGAAAGAGCCCGGCACTTACGAGGCGGTGATCGTCCTCACGGAGGGCGGCTATAAGCTCGACGGGGAATACTCGGTAACTTTCTCGGTAGTGGAAGATACGCCGGCGGAGGATAACGCCGTGTTCGAGCCGACCGAGGACAGCCTGGCGGCGCAGATCACGACGAGCAAGGCCTGCGCCATGCAGGTGAAGAGCGGCGATCCCGAGGCGGCTTATACGGGGAATTACGTGAGCTTTTCGGGAGCGGCGAACAACGCGTGGGTGAATATTTCCCTCAAGGCAAAGGGATCCTTTGAAGAATACGGCAAATACGACGTAGTGGAAATATGGCTGTACGCGGACGCGAAGGACGGCGACACGGTGAAATTCAGTTTCTTCAACGACCTCGCCTATCAGAAAACTTTCCCTGCCGATACGTGGACGAAAATCAGTATCCCCGCTGCCGACTTTGTAGCAAAGATGTCGAAGTCGACGGTATTTCTGCCGTTCAATTACAACAATGCCAACAGTGAAAACCATGCCTCGCTCACAGAATTGAGGCTGGGCGGCGTATACGCGAGGTATTCGGTCGAATATACCGTCAAAACAGAGGGCCTTACCATTGCGGAGGGCGATGCGGCGGACGTTGCGATCACCGTGTCGGGCGCGGAAACGCTGCCCGCATATACGCTTACGGTGGAAAAGGGCGGCGTCGCCGTCAATCCCGTTTCGCAGGACGGGAATGCGTTCAGGTATTCTCTCGCGGCGGGGGAATACGGCTATACCGTCGTTTCGGCCGATCCGCTTTACAGCGGCGAAACGAAGGGGGCATTCACCGTGGATTACGCGACTAAGATCGTACTGCCCGAAGCAGGCAGCGCGGTTGCGGGCGCGGCGTTCGACATACCCGAAGCGCAAGTCTACGTAAACGGCGCGGCGAGCGGGAACAAAGCGGCCGCCGCGGCGGTATATACGTCGGTTTACGGCGCGGAAAAGGAGCAGTCCGTTCCCCTCACGGGATTTGTTGCCCCGAGCGCGGGCCGGATCGTGGTAACTTATACGTATGACGGCGCGCTTACCAAAACGCTGGAAATACCCGTTTCGAGAAAATCCGTTTCCGCAACCCACGCGCTCGACCTTTCTTCGGTCGACGTACTGGGCGATATTCAGGTAGCGTCCGGAAACGTAGTGAAATACGTTGCCGACGGCGGCGATACGCCCTATATTTCCTGGTCGGTCAAGGATAATGGCCTTGCAAAGTGGCAGATGTTCAGAGTGCAGTCGGCTTTGAGCGCGGAAGATCTCGGCGCATACGCCTACGTTAAAGTGCGCGTGATGGCCGTTTCCGACGGCGGGGAATACAAATGGAGGCTGTTGATGTGCTCGGATAAATTCATTGTAGGCGAAGATAAGAATCCTGCGGACGAATATCAAAGCGAAGCGCGCTTATCTCTCAACGAATGGCATAACGTCTATATTCCGATGTCGGCTTTCCTTGAGGGCGGCAACGGTTTCGGCAACAAACTGATCTCGGTCACTTTCAACGCGCCGGGAGACGGCAATGCGGATAACGTAAGAGAAGTGAGATTTGCCGATTTCGAACTGGTGAACGAAGTCGGCGCGTAAAGGCTTATTACGGGGCCGCGTTTCCGCGGCCCTTATATTTTAAGGATACATTATGAAAAAGAAAATCGCGATATTGGGATACGGGATGCGCGGCGGGATTTACGCCGGATACGCCGCGAAGTATCCCGAAGAATTCGAGGTGGCCGCGATCGTCGATAACGACCCCGAAAAATTAAAACTTGCCCGCGCGCGTTTCGGCTGCTCTGCGTATTCCGATATCCGCAGTTTTCTCGCCGACGGAATCGCGGCGGATATCGCCGCGATATGCACGCAGGACGCGCAGCATAAGGAACACGCCGTGCTGTGTATGCAGGCCGGCTACGACCTTCTTCTGGAAAAGCCGATCGCCGCCTCGCCGGAGGACTGCCTCGCGATAGAGGCCGCGGCGGAAAAGTATGAAAGACGGGTGATCGTATGCCACGTTCTGCGGTATACGCCTTTTTACAGAAAGATCAAGGAAATCGTTTCCTCGGGAAAGCTGGGAAAGATCATGACCTTATGCGCTACGGAAAACGTGGGGTATTATCATCAGGCTCATTCCTTTGTGCGCGGCCCGTGGAGAAACAGCGCGGACAGCTGTCCCATGATCCTGGCGAAATGCTGCCACGATCTCGACATTATCCGTTGGCTGGTGGGCGAAAAGTGCACGGAAGTTTCTTCTTTCGGCTCGCTCGGCTTTTTTACTTTGGAAAACGCGCCTGCGGAAAGCGCCGCCTATTGCTCGGATTGTCCCGTAAAAGACTGCGTTTACAACGCGCAGAAGATCTACGAGGCGCACGAATGGATGGCGAATTACTTTATGAGCGGCGATAAGACGCCGGAAAGCATTGCCGCGCATCTCAAACATACGCAATACGACAGATGCGTGTTCCGTTCGGATAACGACGCGGTCGACCACCAGGTAACCGCCGTGAAATTCGAGGGCGGCGCCACGGCGGTGCATCAGATGACGGCTTTCAGCAAAGAAATATACCGCGACATCAAAATCCACGGCACAAAGGCAGAACTGTACGGCGTCATGGAGGAAAATTTCGTGGAACTCAGACCGTTCGGCGGCGAAACCGAACGAATAGATCTGACATGCGAGAGCGTTTACGGCAATCACGGCGGCGGGGACGCGGGGCTGATGCGCGACGTGTATTTGGCGCTCAACGGCCGCCCGACTACGGGAATGAGTTATCTCGACGTTTCCATGGACAGCCATAAAATAGCGTTTGCGGCCGAACGTTCCCGCACGGAAAACAAAACGATACATATGAAATAATATCCGCAGATGCAAAAGCGGCGCCGAACAGGCGCCGCTTTTTTATACGGGTTTGTTTTTCCGAAAATTTTTCATAATCTTTGCGGCGGCAGATCGAGCGACCTGCGGTACTGCGTGGGGGAAAGTCCTATCATTCTCTTGACGAATCTCGTAAAATCGCCCACGTATCCGAAACCGAGCGTTTCTGCGATTTCCGTAATTCCCAGCTGGGACTGGGAAAGATAGTCCAAAGCTTTTTGCAGTTTCAGTTTTTCATACTGCCGCACCATCGTTATGCCGAACTGCTTTTTGTACAGCGCGCAAAGGTGGTTTTTGGAGTAGCCCAGCGCGTCGGCTATCGCTTTTAAATCGAGCGTGGAAGAAAGCTGTTTTTCCATCATCAGCTGCGCGGATACGAATAAGGAACGGTTCCTGTTGGGAAAATCGTTTTTACCGTATGTGGCGGCGATAATGTTCGTGAACAGGTTTAAAACGAGTATCTTCGTTTTAAGAACCGAAACCAAAGAATTTTCCATATTCGTCGTGATGATTTCGTGAATCAGTTTCAGTATAGGCTGGGATTGGTGGGGCGAGGCGAACTTTATCACGTAAGGAAGGTCCCATTTCGCAAATTCGTTTTCGCGGAAAAGGGAAAATTTTTTCGGGTCGGTTATCTTTTCGAACGGGATATATACTTCGCGCGCGTCCTCGCGGTAGGTGAAGTCAAGATGCAGGTGGGGCTGTACGAGCGGCTTTTCGCCGACGGCGCGGAAAGTATGGGGAATATAGGGCGGCAGCAGCACCAGATCGTTTTCCTCCGCCACATACTTTGCGCCCTCCGTGAACAGCTCTATCTTCCCCTGCTCGATAAATAATATTTCATGGTCGAATATCTGCCGCAGCGGCAGAATCCAGTTGAGCGGCATGGTGTCCGTCATCGCCCGCCGTACGTAAATGGAATACTGCCATAATGCTCTATCGTCTAACATAGCGCCTCCGTGTCGGATTTGTTAAAATTATAAGCCTGTTTTTCGATTGAGTCAAGATAAATCTTTAAAATTGCTAAAAACTGCCTTAACGTTGCTATTGAACGGGCATTTGAAAACTGTTATACTTGCATTAAAGTAGAAAAGGAGAAATGATGATGCGTATCTGTAAAAAGTTTTTAAGCGTCGTTTTGGCGCTGATTATGAGCCTTGCGCTGGCGCTCACCGTTGCGGGGTGTTTTCATTCCAAGATCGGCGAAGATACGTTGGTGATCGACGTCGTGTTTCCGGGCTTGTCGGGCATGAAACCCGCCGATCAGGAAAACAATCCCGTGGCCGAAAAAATCCGCGAGGAAACGGGAGTTACGATCAAAGCGAATTTTCACGAAGGTTCGGTAACGAACAAGCTGACTTCGATCGTGTCCATGGGGACGACGAGCGATCTCATCATGTTCCGCTACGGCGGCACGGACGACGGAGCGGATAAAATCGTAAAGGACGCGATCGCGGCGGATTTCTTTTTGCCTATCGGGGACTATACGGAGGGCATGCAAAACCTCGAACCCAACTACACCACGGGGCTTTCGCAGAATTTCGTGAAAAACGGCATAGACGATCCCGATTTCAACGGAAAACGCTATATCCTGCCGATGCATACGGCGAAGGATAACGAAAACGAAACGAATTGGGGGTATACCGTTTACGGCAGAAAGGATATTTTAGAAGATCTCGGCGTAGATCCGTACAGCGTGCACACCTCGCAGCAGCTTTACGACATTGCAAAGCGCATAAGCGAGGGCGGCTATAAGGACGTGAACGGCAACCCCGTGATCCCCGCGGGCTGCTGGCAGCAGGGCTGGTCGTACGAGGTGTTTTTAAACAGTTTCAAGTATCGCCAGATGACGAGCATACTGGAAAACGAGGACGGTTCGCTTACCTGGCTGGGAATGGACGACAAGATGGTGGAAGAGGCCAAATTCATGCAGAAGATGATCAAAGAGGGCTTGTTTGACAGCGAGGCTTTCACGCAGACGGACAGCGTGGCGAAGGAAAAGCACGTCAACGGCTCGGTAGCGCTAACGGGCGCGCACTATTCGCACATACAGAACGCGCTGGAATATACCCTTTACGAAGACCACCCCGAAATGCGCTACGTACCCATGGGCCCGATCTACGACGCCAACGGCAATCCCTACATGCCCGAAACGTATACGACCA
The DNA here is from genome assembly GCA_900545325.1 of uncultured Eubacteriales bacterium. Classification (GTDB taxonomy): domain Bacteria; phylum Bacillota; class Clostridia; order Christensenellales; family Borkfalkiaceae; genus UMGS775. The sequence goes on along the minus strand of UQZE01000012.1, from coordinate 8,617 downwards.
TGGGGCTGAGCGCCACGGCGGTATTCGTCGTTCCCGCCTCCACGAAAAAAATCGATAAGATAATCAAATATCTCGATTATATCAACAGCGAGGAGGGCAGAAAACTCGTATATCTCGGCATAGAGGGCAAAGATTGGGAATACGACGAAAACGGCGTGATACGCACGACGGAGGAATATAAAAATAATCTGAAGGCAGACGGCCGCTACGCAACGGACAGGGGGATAAGCAGCATCTATACCTACGGCGTCGCGCGGCTGGAAAACAACGTTTACGAACGGGCGAACGACGTGGAGGGCGATCCCGCCGTGGAATACCGCGAAATCGTGCGCGAGATGTATCCGCTCGTCAGAGTGGACGGCGTGGCCGCCACTTTCTGGGACGACGAATTTTCGCGCCGCGACGAACTGCTCGAAGTGCTCATCACCAACGACTATAAAACGATGATAGAATCCTGTTATTTTGCGAATTCCGCCGCCGATATAGACAATAAGGTGCTGGCGTACAGGCGCGCGATCTCCAAAAACGGCTTGATGAACGATTATCTGGAATTCGTTAAAAACCGCGCGGCGGAAGCCCGTGCGGAAGGTACAAACGTACTGTTCTGAAAGATATGGAAAAGACTGAATTGCAAAAAAAGAACGGGAAAACCGCGCGTCCGCTGATAAGGCGGATCTGGCAAAAGCGCGTGCTTTACCTGTTCATCATACCCGCGGTTATATGGTTCACCGTTTTCTGCTACGTGCCCATACTCGGCATTATCGTCAGTTTCAAGGAATTTTCCTTCAAGGGCGGCATATGGGGCAGCGAGTTCGCGCAGCCATGGTATAAGTGGTACGAACTTTTTCTCACGAGCAACGCCTTTTGGGGTATCGTAAAAAACACCGTGGCGGTGAGCGTTCTCAAGCTGGTTACGGGCTTTCCCGCTCCGATCATTCTCGCGCTCATGCTCAACGAAGTGCGGAACAAGCACTTTAAAAAGACGGTGCAGACCATTTCCTATCTGCCGTATTTCGTATCCTGGGTAATCGTTGCGGCTATGATGAATCAGCTGCTCACGCCGTACAGCGGACAGGGACCTTTGAATAAAGTTATCCAGCTGCTGACGGGCGCGGAAAATCCGCAGTATATATTCGGCGCGAAAAACGCGTTCTATCCGCTTATCCTGCTTACGAATATTTGGAAAGGCGTCGGATGGGGTTCTATCGTATATCTCGCCGCCATCACGGGCGTCAGTCCCAGCCTGTACGAGGCCGCGGCGCTGGACGGCGCGGGCAGGTTCCGCATGATGTGGAACATCACGCTGCCTTCCATCAAGACCACGATAGGCCTGCTTTTCATTCTGGCGCTCGGCGGCATCATGAGCGCGGGGTACGATCAGATCTACGTTTTCATGACGCCGGGAAATTACGATTATTCCAACGTGCTCGACATCTACATCATTGAAAACGGCATCAACAAGGGACGTTACGAGATCGCGACCGCCGCGCAGCTGTTTCAAAGCATTATCGCGCTCGTATTCGTGCTCGTAGGCAACTTTGTCAGCGACAAGACCACGGGGGTATCGCTATGGTAAAAAAGAAAAGCAGACTGAAAGGGTTTTCTCCGTTTCAGGCGATCAACGGCATACTGCTTATACTGCTGTCCGTAGTCATGCTGTATCCGTTCGTATACATTTTCGCCATCGCCTTCAACGACAGCGCGGATACGCTGCGCGGCGGCATATGGCTGTATCCGCGCAAGTTTACTTTTGAAAATATCGCCGTCGCCTTTCAGGACGCGCGGATTTTCAATTCGCTCGTCGTTTCCGTGCTCAGGGTGGTCGTAACGACTTTTCTGGCGGTGGTCCTCACGGTCATGCTCGCGTACGGCGTGCTCGATAAAACCCTTGTCGGCAGAAGGTTCTTTCTGAAATATATTTTCTTTTCCACATTGTTTTCGGGGGGCATCATACCGTTCTTTCTGCTGATGCGCGATCTGAACCTCGTGAACAAGTTCTGGATTTACGTTCTGCCTGCGCTGTACAGCTTTTACAACATGATCGTAATAAGGGCCACGTTCGAAGCCGTTCCCGATTCGCTGGCGGAATCCGCAAGGCTGGACGGCGCGGGGGAATTTTTGATACTTTTCAGAATTTATTTTCCGCTGTCCATGCCCGCCGTGGCGACCATTTCGCTGTTTTCCATCGTATTCCATTGGAACGACTGGTTCGCAGGCGCGTTTTACGTCAGCGACGAGGCGCTGAAACCCGCCGCAACGCTCCTGCAGGAGATTATTTCCAGCGCGGCGAGCGATCCGACGGGGCCGGGCGGACCGAGCGGCGGCGCGGACATCATGTCGCAGTCGCTGCAGATGGCGTTTGTCGTCATACTCGTTACGCCCGTTATCGTCGTATATCCGTTTTTACAGAAATATTTCGTAAAGGGAGCGGTTATCGGCTCCATCAAGGAGTGAAAATGAAAAAGTTTGTAAGGGCGGCGGCCGTCGCGCTGTCGCTGTGTATGTCCGCGGGGCTGTTTGCCTGCGGAGAAAAGAACGTGCCCGGCGGCGGAGAGGAAACGATGGGAGAAAAGGTTTCGGTTTACGAAAAGGACGGACTTACGGGGCTTACCGCAAACGCCCTGACGATAGCTTTCGATCAAAGCGGCAACATGCGGGTATTCGGCGGGGAAAAGGAATTGACCTCGGCGGAAGGCGCGGGGAATTTCACGCTGTACGTCGATTTTTCCACGTCGGATCCTTTCGACACGCGGGAAAACTTTTCCGAATTGACCAAATTATCCTCTTCGGAGGCGGTTTACGCAGGGCCTGCGGCCGAAAAAACGCAAGACGGCATGAAATTGACGAACGTCTTTACCTTTTCGCCCGCGGGCAAAACGGAGACGATCGCCGTTACGCAGACGATCGCCGTCAGAGACCGGACCTCAGAGGCGGAGATCGGATTTACCGTAAAGAACGACGTGCCGTCGAGCACGGTCGTGGCGCTGGTCGCGGGGCAGGCGGGCGGCCTCAGCGAAGATTTCACGCTTTTCTGGCCGCTGCACGAGGGGTATCTCGTGCCCTCGGCGGTGAGCGCGGCGAAAAGCGGCGCTCTTTCGGTTGGCCGCGCCGATTCCGCCTGGCGGGATGTGAACGTGAAAAATATCACGTATTCATACCCTGCGCCGCTCTCTATGGCGCTGACGCAGGTATACAACGGCAGCGAGAGCCTCTATCTATACGCCAAAGACGAAACGAACGAAATCAAGCGGTTCAATTTCGGCGTGTTCGACGGCGAATGGGAATACGACGCGGGAAAAACGGGCTCGTGCAGCTTGAGCATGACGGCGTATCCCTACGTCGCGGGCGGTACGCAGAAATCGACGTACCCCGTCGTGATCGGGGTGGCGGAAGGCGGCTGGTACGACGGTTCGGACTCTTACAGAGCGTATAAGCTCACGCAGGATATCCGTAGCAAACATTATACGCAGAAGGCGATAGACTGCAACGCCGTCTTTTCGGACACCGCCTGTCAGGCGAACATGCAGCCAAAGCTTTGCTACGATCTGAGAGGCAGCACGGGCAAAAATTTCACCGCCGATCTCGCCTCGCAGGCAGAGTGGGTGGACGAGATGCATATCGACGATATGATTTCTATCGGCTGGCATGCGAACGGCTTCGACACCATGTATCCCGATTACGATTTTCACCCGTCGATGGGCACGGAGGCAGATTTCAGATCGGGAGTGGAAAAACTCCATAAAAACGGCGATAAACTCCTGCCGTACCTCAACGCGTGGGCCATTTTGAGCGAAAGCGAATGGTACCGTTCGGCGGGCGGCGCGGGCGACCGCGCGGCGGTGAAAAAGCGTTCGTTCACGGGGGATAACTATAATATCGAGAATTATTACACCTGGGGAAAATTTATCGGCGCGTGTCCTTATTCGGACGAATACGTCGAGGCGTTTACCGCCGCGGCCGAACGTCTGGCGAAGAACGGAGCGGACGGTTTATGGCTGGATCAGCTCATGGAAATGCCCGCGGAGTTCTGTTACGATAAGACGCACGGGCACGAAAATCCCGCGACCGCATACGGACAGGGCATGGAAAAGCTGATGACTTCCGTGCGAAAGGCGTTTGAAAAATATACCGACGATTTTTACTTCGTCTGCGAAGGACTGAACGACGCCTATCTCAAGTATGTGGATATTCCGGGCAATATGTGGTCGCGGGCTTTGACTTTTACGGAAAACTGTGCGCCCGAGATCACGCGCTATACCATACCTTCGAGAATTTTGGGGCTATGGAACAGGGACGACGCGATCACTACGCCGAACGAGCACGCCATCGCCTGTTATCTGGGCGATCCGCTGCTCATGCAGGGCGGCTCTAAAAATCCGTATTCGCGCAAATATATCGAACTTTACGAACGTCTGCCGGACGTATACGCCGAAGGCAGGTTCTATGCGGATAAGGGCGTAACCGCCCCCGAAAACATCAAAATTTCCATCAAGGCGGGCGACGGCAGATTTGTGGTTACCGCCTACAATCTGAGCGATGCGGACGCGCGTTTTTCGTTGAAACTCGATCTGAGCGCCATCGGGTTTGCAGGCAGGGAAATTTTACGCGTGAGCGGCGCGACGGAACGGCAGAACATCTACGCTTTTTCGGGAACGGAGATCAATATTGAAGCGGGCAGGAACGCGATAACGTCCTACCTCGTCGAATTGAAATAAAGGAGGAAGAATAATGAAAAGAGCAGTTTTGAAATGTCTTGCGTTTGCTTTGACCGCAGTCTTTGCGTTTTCCGCGCTGACGGCCTGCAACAAGGACAAGGTGAGCATCTCGGCGGCGAAAACGGAGGTCGTGTACAACGGCGAAGCGCAGCTGCCGGAAATCACCGTGAAGGGGACCGAGGAAAAGACCGTAGAAATCTATGCGGGCGAAACGAAGGTTGCCGAAGCGGTGGACGCGGGGAAATATTCGGTGAAAGTTACCGCGGGGGAGGCGGTGAAAAGCTTTGATTTCACCATAACGAAAAAACCCGTTTCCCTTTCGTCGCTCGCGGGATTCGAAAAGGAATACGACGGCACCGACGAATACCGCGCGGAAATCGCAAGTCCTGACGGCACCGTTATCGGCGATCAGCTGACCGCGGAGATTTCGGGCAGATTCGCCTCCCCCGATATCGGTGCGGGAAAGGTGCTTTCGGAGGTGTCTGTAGCGCTCGCGGGGGCGGATAAGGATAATTATTCGCTGAATACGGCTGAAACGCTCACGGCGGACGTCGTGGCGAAGGTGCTGACCATCGGCGGGATTACCGTAGAGCCTGCGAAATTCGGCGACGTGGAGAGCGCGGGCGTGGAAAATTACGAAGTAAAATACAGCGGCAAGGCCGAGCTTTCGGGCGTTGTGGGCGGAGAAAATGTCAGCGTAAATATCGCTTCCATACGGTTTACGGAGCTTAAAGTGGGCGAGTGCGCGCTCGCGGTGGAAGCCTCTCTCGGCGGCGAGGACGCGGCCAATTACGTCTTGGCGGCGGACGGCGGCCTGACGGGCATGATCCTCGAAGACGAAAGCGTGTTTACCGTTTCCGCCGACGGCGAACTCACCGCATACGCGGGCGATCGGGAAAATCTGGTCGTTCCCGCGAGCGTGGGCGGCATTGCCGTGAAGAGCATAGCGGCAGAACTCTTTAAAAACACCAGTTACGAACACGACGGTTTCAAAACGGTCGTACTGCCTTCGGGACTCGAAAAAATAGGCGAGCAGGCTTTCGCCAACAACTATGTGCTGGAAAAGATAACGATACCCGCATCTGTCACGCAGATCGGGGACAGCGCGTTCTATTCCTGTTCCGAACTGAAAACCATCGTTTTTGAAGAAGGCGGCGAGGCGCTGACGGTGGGGGTGAGCGCGTTTGAAAGAACGAGCGCTACCGACGTTGAAATTCCCTCCAGAATGACGGAAATCCCGCGGTATTGTTTTGCCGATTCCGACGGCGGAAGCGGATATGTGGAAATTCCGAAGGAAGTTAAAATCGTAGGGCAGGAAGCCTTCCTGAACCGTTCCAACAGCGGCGGCTTTACGGAAATACGGTTTGAAAAAGGCGGGACGGAAACGCTGCGTCTCGAAAAACAGGCGCTCGCCGGGGCACGGTTCAACGCCGTGGAAATTCCCGCAAGATGTGCGTTTATCGGTTTTGCCTGCATGCAGAACTGTAAATTCCTGACTTCGCTGACCTTTGAAGATCGCACTTCGCCCGTAGAATGGGGTCAGAACGAGGCCGCCGGCGGTCCGTTCACGTTTGCGGGCTGCGACCTGCTCGAAAGCGTAACGCTGCCCGCAGAATTAGGCTCATTCAAAGGTTCTTTCCAGGAATGTCTCGCGTTAAAGACCGTCGTCATAGAAGAGGGCATAACGGAAATAGGGGATTATGCGTTTTTCGGCAGCGCGCTTACGCGCGTTTCCATACCGAAGTCCGTCGCTTCGGTCGGCTTGGCGGCTTTCCAGAACTGCATGGCTTTGACGGAAATGAATATCGAAACGGGCGAGGGGGAGGCCGACCTCACCATCGCGGATTGGGCGTTCTCCTGGGCGCCGATCACGCGGCTGCATTTCCCCGCGAGGGTGGTTTCCATCGGTTTTGCGGCCTTCAAAAACCATAACGCAACGGCCGTCACGTTCGAGTTGCAGCGCGAAAAGACGCTGAACTTCGAACACCATCCTTTCGCCGCGGGAATGCCCGACGAAAGCAGCGCGTTCAATCTCGATCAGCCGCGCACGATGGACCCCGTCGTGCTGCCGAAGAACATCAATCTCACGATCGAGGAAATAAGCGCGCTTACCGTATTTCCCGCGGGCACGCAGGTGAGCATTTCGCAGAACTGATATGAAAAACGCAATAAAATTTGCCGCGCTGGTTCTTTGCGTCGCTTTTGCGGCCGGCGCGGCGGCTTGCGGCGGCGGTGGCGACACCGCCGCCGAGAAACCGCGCATAGAACTTTCTTCGCTCAGCGCCGTTTACGACGGGGAGGCGCATTATCCGGAAACGACGATTGTTCCGAGCGACCTTTCGGACGTGGAGCTTACCTTTTACCGCGACGGACAGCGCGTAAGCGAAATGGTATATCCAGGCGAATATAAGGTCGTGGCAGTAGTGAAAAACAAAAAAATCGAGGACGCGGAGGCGCAGTTCGTCATCGCGCCCGCCGCGATAGAACTGAAAGACGTCGTACTGCCCGATAAGGTGTTCGACGGCAGTACCGATTATTCCGCTACGATCGGGGATTTGCCCGGCACGGTAGGTAAAGACAGGGTATCGCTGGTCGTGGAGGGACGGCTCGCGACCGCCGCGGTCGGGCAAAAAGTGAAGCTCGCCGTTACGAAAATTGAACTTTCGGGCGATCATGCGGGATATTACTCGCTGGCGAAGATCGACGCGCTTTACGTCGATATAACGGAAAAAACAAACTGAATGAGGAGACATCATGGAATTTAACGGACTAGGGACCTCGCTTTCCGATCTGGCGCGGCTCTCAAAGGCGAAGAGCCGCGCGATCAGCATGGAAAACGTTACCGGAGAAAAGGGAAAGGGCGGCGCCGCCGCGGAGGGTACGGGCAGGGAATGCGCCCGCGACCTCGGCAGAGGCTGGAAAATATCGCCGTCGTGCGTCGTGAAAGCCGGCGAAACTTTCGTCATGGCGGATTATCGCGGACAGGGCGCGATTGAGCATATCTGGCTTACCTGCCACAACAGCAAATGGCGCGAAATGGTTTGGCGCATATACTGGGACGGCGAAACCTCGCCGTCCGTGGAAGTGCCCGTGGGCGACTTTTTCTGCAACGGCTGGGGCGAACGCGTCAACGTAGGCTCGCTGCCGATCGCGGTCAATCCCGCGGGCGGGTTCAATTCCTATTTTGAAATGCCTTTCAGAAAAGGGTTCAGAATGGAAATGGAAAATCTTTCCCGCGAGGACGTCCCTTTGTATTTTCAGATAGATTACGTGGAAACGGAAGTTCCCGAAGATTACGCGTATTTTCACGCCTCTTTCCGCAGGATCAATCCCAATCCGTATATGCACGATATCGTCATTGCGGACAATATCCGCGGAAAAGGCCAGTACGTGGGCACGTATCTCGCCTGGCAGGTGAATAACAACCGCTGGTGGGGAGAAGGGGAGGTAAAATTCTTTATCGACGGCGACAGGGAATTTCCCACGATATGCGGCACGGGAACGGAAGATTATTTCGGCGGCGCGTGGAACTGGGAGCAGCCCGCGGGACGGTACGGCACGTATTCCACCCCGTATCTCGGCATGCATCAGGTCATCAGGCCCGACGGGCTTTACGTTGCGAATACGCGTTTCGGCATGTATCGCTGGCACGTGCAGGATCCCGTACGCTTTGAAAGCGATCTCAAGGTTACGATACAGGACCTCGGCTGGCGCAGCGACGGCCGCTACCTGCCGCAGCAGTCGGACGTTTCGGCGACCGCTTTCTGGTATCAGACGGAGCCGCACGCGAAACAGCCGTCTTTTACCAAGGACGATCTGGAGATAATATGAACGATAAAACTTTGCGAAGCTACATCAGGAAAGAGCGAGAAGGGATAGAGGAGCTGGAAAGGAAGATAGAT
>UQZE01000011.1 GCA_900545325.1 uncultured Eubacteriales bacterium | reverse complement strand
GGCGTCGATACCGGATATAAGGCGAAACTGTCGTCGGCAACCGATCCCGACGGCGAAGAAGTTACGGTTTCCTATTCGTCGTTTGTGCTGGGAAAACAGGGCAAGTATACCCTGACTTACGTAAGCGTAGGACTGAAAGACGCCGAAAATCTGAAAGAGGAAAAAGAGTTTGTCGTCATATTGAATTCGTCCGATACGGTCGGGCCAACCGTAAGTATTATCACCGAATCGCAGTTCCTTATATGGGCGGGCAAGACGTTGACCTTGCCGACGATCGACGCCCGCGATACGTCGGGCGTCAAAGAGGGCAGCGTGAAACTGTATGTTGAATCGCCCGATAAAGTCCGTACCGAACTGACGGCCGGTTCTTTTATCCCGAAAGAAGCCGGCGAGTATAAGTGGATAGCCGTCGCCGAAGATGTTTTGGGTAATAAAACGGAGAAAACATCGCCGTTTTCCGTTGTGGCTGCTCCGAATGAGGCCGGAAAAGACGTGATAGGGCATTTTAACGACCCGTTCGGCGCGCAGCAGATTACCGCGTACAACGCTACGGTCGATTTTGTCGAAGACTATGTTTGGGCGGACGGTTCGGTCGGCGCTACGAAATTTACTTCCGAAGTGGATCAGACGGAACTGACCGGCGTGAACGGCAAGCCCGGGCGCGAAATGGATTACGCCATGTGTTTCGAATTGATGGCGCCGTATATCAATCCGGTAACGAGCGTTTACGATTATCTTGTGGTGCCTATGCATAATCCCAGCAGCGAAAGACCTATTACGGTACGTGCGTGGTGGTGGGCTCCCGTAACCATTTTGCCGGGCGAAACAATTTATTATGCCGTGCCGAGCGCTCATTTTGCAGGCGGAAATCAGCAAATGACGGCGGGAAATTATGAAACGATATACGATTGCGAAAGAATGGTTTTTGCATGCTTGGACCGTTATGAAAGTTTTTATACCGACGAAGAATTTGAAAACGTGGGCGCAGACTATATGTTGCCCGCCGGAACCGAGTGGTATGTCGGCCCGTTAAAAGCCGCTAATTACAACGAAGTTCCGGAAGGGGAAGACGTTGTTGTGGCGGAACTCAGCACGTTGGCGTCCGCATCGTATCTCGAACCCGGGTATTATACTATGATGACTTACCGCAACGACGATAAAGTTAAGGATTCTGCCCGCGGCATTACAGGCGCAACGGTATATTATGGCGACGAACATTCGACCGACGGCAACTTTTCTTTGCGGTATATGGCTTTCGATAAAGAAGAACTGCTTGAACAGGTCGGCGGCAATGATTATTTGTATTTTTACGCAAAAACGGTCGCCGGGGAAAATACGAGCGAAAACGTAAAAATATCTTTCGGGAATTCTTCCGAAAGTTTGACCGACGAATATAAGGAAATTCGCATATTCAGGCAAGATCTGGCAAAGATGTTTTACAGCGATCAGTATGGCGAGCGTATGCGGTTAACTTTGAGCGCCAAAACGCCGGACGGGCATAATCAGTTAGACGGTCTACGCGTTGCGATTACATCTATAAAACTGCATAAGGGGGCCGACGCGGACGGCGATATTCTGGTGTATGCCGACGAATACGGTATGTCGCGGCAGATCAGCGTGGTAGGCCCCGGCGGTACGCTTTCAGACGGAAGCAAGAGTAATGTTACACATACGGCGACCGCTTCGGTGGATACGGAAGTAACATATAAACAGGAACCGTCCTCTATTAAGTTTTCTGCATCTGGTCTGACCGCAGGTTCGCAGATAGCTATTCGTTTTGACGGCGCGACCGTGGCGAATATAGTCAACAATTACAGATATATAGATATCCCGTTGTACAACATGGACGCAAGAACGGGGCTAGATCCTGAGGAGGCCGCGAATAATATGATTTTCGAATTGTTCGGCAACTGGGGGAAGGATGTTTGGTGTGCGCCCGGAACGTGGACGATATATCGAATTGATACCGATAAGTGGAAGGATTATAAAACGGGCACGGATGATTTTAAGGGAGCGACGCTGTATGCATGGATATATTATAGCGGCGAAGGCGGTTTCCGCATAGGGAATATCCGCGGTTCGAATGACGGCAGAGAGTATCATACGGAAAAACTTACTACTGCTAAAAATTCGGACGGTTCTTATAAGTATTTCGATGTCCGCACGGGAGCGTTGGCGGATGGAGAAAATGAAAATACGATAATATTTACTCCCGACGCGACGGTAACGGATCGGTATCACGTGATCGGAACGCGCGGCATAGACAAGGACGGAATAGACGTAAATAATATCACACAAATGCGTATTGTTTTCACAAATCTCAGCAGCGAGCAGGTAGCTCTGTGGATTTGGTGGGGGCAGGGAGAAGGTGCGAGTTTCTCTTACGGTATTAATCCGGGGGATTCGTATGAATATATTGTTACGCGCGACGAAATATTAAACAACACGGAAGGCTTTGGGGCTTTCTGCGGATTATGGCCGTTAGAATACGACGACCGAGAAGACTCGCATATTTACTCCCCGCTGTTAACTTCTCTTAACGGTTTAGCCGTTCAGGTTGCGCATCCGGATAAATGGAACAACGAATTGCCTGCGGACGCAAAACTTGCGGTTTCGGTAGAATTCACTTATTATACGCAGGCAGCAGAAGAATAATAGCGGAACAGAAAGAGAATATTAAAAAGAAAAATCTGCCCGAACGTATACGTTCGGGCAGATTTTTAATATCCGTTAAAATTGAACGACGTGACGAATCTGTAAAACAGTCTCATTTGGAAAATGCATTCGGATGTAGTTTAGGAACGGTTTCTGTAGTTTTGCGGAGTCATGTTTGTTTTTTCTTTAAATTTTCGAATAAAGTTGTTTATATCGGAAAAACCGATTTCATAACTTCAATACGCACAGCCGGCAGATCACGCATCAGAATACTTACTTTAATGAACATTTCGGAAGGTCTGACTTCGAGCCGATAGAAGGACGAAAGATCTCCGCCGCGGTGGCGTATATCGTAAAATATCTGGAAAAAACGGGGGAGAAGATCGTCTATTCCAAAGGATTGCCGCAGTTTTTTATTACGGACGTCAGGGAAGAGGATGTCGTCTGTCCGTTCGGACAGGAAAATAAAAAACTGCTTTTATACGATGATTTCGGGTGTCGGGATAAGGTTCGCTTTATCGGGACTGTCTGCAAAGAAACCATAGCGCAGATGCCGAAGGTAAATTAAAAATAATTTGGGGAAAATTAACTGCGCATATTGACTTGTGGCTGAATATGATATATAATATAGACACAAGATAATATGGAGGTAAAAGAGTTATGACAATCATTCCGATGAGAGATTTAAAAGATACCGTCGAGATAGAGCGCCGTTGTATGGAAGAAAAAGGTCCGGTCTTTGTCACCAAAAACGGCTACGGTAAATTGGTCGTAATGGATATAGAATATTACGAGCAGACTATGCGCAGGATCTATGAGGCAAAGCAGGTCAATGAAGGACTGTCCGATCTGGCAAACGGCAAGACCGTTGACGGCGACGAAGTAAAACAGAAGTTGGCGGCGAAATATGGCATCTGAATACGGATATCGCTTTACGCGGCAGGCAGAAACGGACTTATCCGGAATTCTGCAATACATAAGCGAAGACTTATCTAATCCGAGTGCGGCAACCGCGCTCGGACGGAAGGTCTTTGCAAGCATTGACGATATAAGACAGTTTCCGCAGTCAGGGATGATTGTGGATAATCCTTTTTTGGCGGATAAAGATGTGCGCCGTATTCTGATAGATAATTATATCCTCTACTACAAAGCCATAGACGCGGAAAAAATTGTATATATCGTCCGTATCGTGTATGCAAAACGCAATTTGGACGAGATATGCCGCGAATTGGAGATATAAATCTGCACGAAGCAGGAACGGAAAGCGCGCGGCAATCGCCAAGCGGTTCAGCGGCGATGCCGCGCCCGTACTGCTGTTTCGGCCGCCGGATCAGGTTTTGCAGGGCGTGTGCTTGTCCGCGGCGCGCAGCGCCGCGCTTGTTCAAGACAAGCACACGCCCTGCGATCACTACTTAAAGTAAATTCCAAATTTACCCCAACTTTACATAAAGTTTTTCTTACATCAAAAAAGAGGGAGAAAAACTCCCTCTTTCGGTTGGATGGATATTCGATTTATGCCGCCAAGGTCAATTCTTTTTTGTGTAACATTTGTCGTTCACCTGAATGGTGTTGCCATTGATGACGGGCTGTCCATTTGCGCAGGCGCGTAAGATGATTTTGTCCGTTTCTGCGGGAGCGCGGTCGAAATCTCCGTCGTCGAATTTATCGTCCGCACCGACTTCAATAATCTTAAAGCCTTTTTGAATGAGGTATGAGCTGAATTGCCAGAGCTTTTCAAAGCGTCCGTTGCTGTCAAAGACGGCGCAGATATTTTCTGCGGGGTGGTAAGCGGTAATACGAAAATAGTTTTCCATAATTGTTTCCTCCTATGCGGCAAGTTTTTTGATGGTGCGGTTTGCATACGGCAGCCAGACTTTGTTAACGTAATGCAAAACGTCTTCGCTCGGTTTATGGTCGTGTTCTCCGTAGCATTGTAGGACTTTGTGATTACGGAGAGAGTATTCGAGCGTAACGAACGGAATATCCGGCTGCTCTTTTGTACGGATAAAGAAAATGAGCGATTCTTCGCGGACAAAACGCTGGTCATAGTTCATCCGTCCCACACAGTGATCTAGCAATTCACCTTCGCGGATCAGGTCAGCAGGAGAGCGGGCAATGATGCAAACGAAGGCGCTGCGCTTATCGTGTTCAAGCGGCAAGTATTTTTCGGCAATACGGGCAAATTGTGCATACAGTTCCTGTTTCGCCTTTCTGTCTGCTTCCGCTCGTGCCGAGGCGTATTGGTCTATGCGAATGTCATGCCAGCGTTTGAAGTCGTGCGGAAAGCGGTTCTTCTCTTCGGACATATCCAGCCCGAGATATTGGCAGGCTTTGAGATAGTCGAGATATGTATTGGCATTGGTGTTCTGTGCGGCAATATAATCGAAAAATTGTTCCCGTTCGGGGCCAGTGAAAAGTTCTCGTATGGGCTTGAGCGTTTCGTTTTTCCGCAGATTGATTTTCGCTTCGCGGTAAGATTGCAGCGTTTCGAGCGGCTTTCCCGTTCTGTACCCGCGCAATACAACGTCCACATAGTAATGATGAGCCCGTAGTTCTTCGCGGTGAACCATCAGCCATTTGCGGAAGCCTTTGTCGCTGCCGATTTTCTTTAATATCATCTTGCTGCCGACATATTTGCCCAGACCCGCTTTGACAAGGTATTCGACCTGCGGATATTTGAGATAAGTCCGAAGATAGGTGATTATGCAAGGCGGATTTTGAATGTCAACTGCGGAATAACGAAACTCAGGAAAGGAAAGCGCGAACTTCGGATTGATAACGGGCGCCCAAGGATTAAAGTACTTGTATTCCACGGCATACCATTTGCCGTCGTTATAATATGGCGGCATATTGTACGGATATTTGATGCCTTCATCATACCAGCCTACACGATAATTGCCCATAAAGGAATATTCCATATCTCGCACCAGACATTTGTCCGAGTATACGCCGTGAATGGCTACCTGCTTTATTAGCCTTATTTTTTTGTTCTTATTGCGAACAGCTACGGTGATCTTGACGAGTTCTTTTTGTATCGTGGTAAGATAGGAATAGAACCGTAAGCCGCGGTAATCATTGTGTGTTGCATCGTAATCGAGGATGTGTTTTTCGATCCTCTTGGGGATTGGTTTTATATAATTTGTATTCATAGATTTTACCTCAATGTAATTTTGTCGCCGAACATTTCATCCAGCTTGCAAAGTGCGTTCTTGTCGAAGGCGGAAGCATCAAAGTTATCGTCAAGGTCCTTCGGCTCTTCGATGTCGCCGTCAAATTCGCGCATTTCTTCTTCGGAGAGTATCTCGCCCGTTTCAAGGTCAACGCCCTGCGCAGAAGGCAGTTCGCGCACTTCGTCGTCGTTTTCCATGACGACAATCGTATGTCCGTTGCTTAAGATTTTGCCGAAGTACATCTCTGCGGTGTGGTATGGGAAACCGACCATAGGCACTCGGCTTTCAAGTCCGCAATCTCTACCCGTAAGGGTAAGAGGAAGTTCGTTTGCAAGCACCTCTGCGTTCTTGCCGAACACCTCATAAAAGTCGCCCAAGCGCATGGCGACGATTGCTTGCGGATACTTGTCCTGCACATCCAGATACTTCCGATACACGGGAGAGACCGTCTGCTTTTGTTGTTCAGCCTTTTCTTTCTCGGCAATTTCAGCCATGATTTCCTGTATTTCTTCGTCAGACGGCATAGTATTCCACCTCACGCAACTCTTCTGATACCGCCGCCGAAACTCTGTACGGTCACATTGCCAAATTCCGAGCACCAGTCGTCGTCTTTATTCCAGACGTAAGCAAACGCCGTATGCGTATTGCCTTCGGAGTGCATAAGAGTTTTCCATTCCGACTTATAGTCCGTTACGATGAGGAAGGAGTAGCACTCGCCAAACTCGGTTAATTCGTGCGTGATGGCATACACGAGGCATTTGTATTTCTTTTCAAGCGATTTCATCTTTTCGTAGAGTTCGGGTTCCTGTTCCGCCCAGTAGCCGCCGAAGCGTTCAAAGAAGCATACTTTGTCGCTTTCGCGGAAACCTTTGATATACGGGGCATAAATGTCCATCTGCTTGAGCAGTTCGATGGCCTTTTCTTTCTTTGCAATGTTTTTGTCTGTCATTTTCGTATCCTCCTTAGATATAATCCTGTAAAGTTTCAAAGTTGTAACCGATGTTCCTGAGCGTTTCTTCGAATCCGAACCACGCCAGCAGGTTCTGATTGAAGTCATCCTGTGCAAGCGGATCTTCCTTGTCCCACTTGTCTCCGAAGAGTTCGGAAGGAGCGTAAAGCCCCGTTTCGTTCATGATGTTGTAAAGCATCTCGTTGATCTCTTGGCGATATTGCTTATAAAAGCGCACCGTGTCGTAGTAGTAAATGAGTTCGCTTACAACACCCGAACGACAGCCGTTATGGAGCACATCCGTGAAGATGTACTTCTTGTCGTTGTAGTCGCCCCAGCGGCCTATGACATAGTTGCAGACGCGCTTTGTGAGAGGACTATCCGAATTGCGCTTGATTTCCTTGACATTGGAAAGAGTGAGTTTCATTTTGTGTCCTCCTTGTGATCCAGATTGTTTTCGCATTCCGTGATGTCGCAGGAATAGCAGATACCGTCGCACCTTTTTGCTATGTCGCAATAGTCAAAATGCCTGCACTCAGAGCAGAGAAGTTTGCTGTGTTTTTCGCAGTTTTCCATTATGCAGCCTCCTCGAACTCGTCCAGATATACGCGCTCGAACATCACGCCGTATTCGAAATAAAGCCTGTCGTTTTTATCCGTCAAGAGGTCATAAGTTACAACGCTAATCCTGCCTCTGTCTGTTACGGCAACCTGTATTTCGTTACGGTCAAGGTCGATGCCGACAATATTGAAGGTGATGAACGCTTCACCGTCGTACAGTTCAAATTCAGAGAGATAATACGCTTTGAACTCGGTGAAATTGGAAACTTTGGTTTTCATAGAGTTTACCTCCGAAATTTTATTTTGCCTTTCGGCAGGGGCGACAGGAGCATTGGGCGAGATAAACTCTTATTCACTTAAAATCGGCGCATCGGAAGTCAACGAAACAGGACAAAATTATTGCATATGAATAACAGAAAAAACTGCTATAAACGCAAAAAAGCCGAGCAGATCGAATTGACCTGCTCGGCTTTCCATATCCTTAAACTATTCAATTTTTCAGCGATAATTTTTCCCGTTGACTTCCGCGAGAACTGTGCTACGATAGCCACAACGAAGAGGCAAAAAATTCGGAGAGTTATTCCTTTTTCGGCAATAAAAAAACTACCCGAACCCACTGCTGCGTAATAGTGGTGTTCGGATAGTTCCCATCTGGTGCCGCCGGTCGGGGTCGAACCGACACGGTATCTCTACCGCGGGATTTTGAGTCCCGTGCGTCTGCCAATTTCACCACGGCGGCATTATTTTCTTTTAAAGCTTGCTTTTTTGTTTTCGATTTGGTAAAATAGAATTAATTCCTATCCCTTTCGCTAACAAAGCATATCACATTTTCTTCTAAAAATCAAGAATTTTCACAAGGTATTTATGGAAAAATTAGTTTTGATCGATGGCAACAGCCTGATTAACCGCGCGTTTTACGCCAATCCGCCTATGATGACGAAAGGCGGCGTTCCCACAGGGGCCGTGTTCGGTTTTATGAACATGCTCTTCAAGGTGATAAAGGACGTAAAACCCACGCACATGTCCGTCGCTTTCGACGTCCATGCGCCCACTTTCCGCCACGGACTTTACGAGGCGTATAAAGGCACGAGAAAACCCATGCCCGACGATCTCCGCCCGCAGATCCCGCTTTTGAAAGAGGTGCTCTCGGTCATGAAGATCGACATTCTCGAAAAAGCGGGGCTGGAGGCCGACGACATTATCGGCACGGTAGCCAAAAACGTTTCCATGCCTACGGTGATCATTACGGGGGACAGGGATTCCTTTCAGCTCGTGGACGGTTCAAGCAGCGTATATTTCACGAAAAAAGGCATCAGCGACCTCGACGTATTGACGGAGGAAAACTTCAAGGAAAAAACGGGCATAGAACCCTGGCAGGTCGTTGAATTGAAGGCGCTCATGGGCGACGCGTCGGACAATATCCCCGGCGTTGCCGGCGTGGGGGAAAAGACGGCGAAGACGCTGCTCGAAAAATACGGCACGGCGGCGGCGGTTTACGAACATATAGACGAAATAACGGGCAGGCTCAAGGAAAAACTTCTTGCGGGCGAAGAAAACTGCAGGCTTTCCAAAACGCTCGCCACCATAGAAACGCACGCGGATTTTGCATACGATCTCGACGCGATGCGCCTCGTCATGCCCTTCCCCGCGGCGCTGAGGAACAAATTCGTCGAACTGGAATTCAGGTTATTGTCCAAGCGGGACGATCTGTTTGCCGAAAGCGGCGCCGAGCCGCAGACTGCGGAGGGGCCGGAAACGAAAAACGTAAAGGACAAGGCGGAACTCGCCGCCGCGCTTTCCGCAGACACGCTGTTTGTCGTTTTCGATAAAGATTTATCCGTATTCGACGGGAACTTTGAATATTCCGTGAAAGTAAAAGAGGGCTTTTTCGACGAAGGCGTCCTATATTCCGAAGCCGTGGAAGCGCTCGCCGAGGCGGTTTCATCCGAACGGAAGATCGTTACTTTCAACCTCAAAGAACTGATGCACAAATTCGACGGTTTGGGGACGGCGTTCAAAGCCGATTTCGAGGACGTGTCGGTCATTAAATATCTTGCCGACTTCACGGGCAGGGACGAAAAATTCGACGCCGTATGCGCCGAATACGGTGTTTCGGAAAAGACGCGCGGACATTCGCTGAAGATTATTTACGACAAGCTGGGGCGGAAACTGGAAGAAGAAGGGCTCGCATCTCTCTACCGCGAGGTGGAGCTGCCGCTCGTAACCGTGCTTTACGACATGGAAACGGCGGGATTTAAAATCGACAAGGCTACGCTTGAGGAAATGAGTTCGCAATACCAGGGCGAACTGAAAAATCTGGAGGCGCGCATACACCTGCTCGCGGGGGAAAGTTTCAATCTGAACTCGCCCCAGCAGCTCGGCAAGATACTCTTTGAAAAACTCGGGCTGAAACATGCGAAAAAGACAAAAAAGGGCTTTTCCACTTCGGCGGACGTTTTGGAAGAGATCGCAGGCGAACACGATATCGTGCCGCTCATTCTGAAATACAGGCAGCTGCAAAAGCTGTATTCCACGTATATCGAGGGTTTCAGACCGCTGATAGAGCCTAAGACGGGGCTGGTGCATACTTCTTTCAATCAGCTCGTTACCACGACGGGGCGGCTTTCCAGCAAGGAGCCGAATCTGCAGAATATCCCCGTGCGCGACGAACTCGGTAAAGAGATCCGCCGTTTCTTTATCCCGCGGGATAAGGAGCATATCCTCGTAGGCGCGGATTACTCGCAGATAGAACTGCGGCTGCTGGCGCATTTTTCGGGGTGCGAAGCTCTCATCAGGGCATATAACGAGCAGGCGGATATCCATACCGAAACGGCCGCCACGGTGTTCGGCGTGCCGCGCGGAGAAGTTACGCCGCAGATGCGCCGCAGCGCGAAGGCCGTCAACTTCGGCATCATTTACGGCATCAGCGAATTCGGACTGGCTAAAAACCTGAAAATCCCCGCGGCCAAGGCGAGGGAATATATCAGGACTTATTTCGAAAAATATCCGGAAGTCAAGGCATATATGGATAAAAACGTGGAGTTTGCCAAAGAACACGGCTACGTATCCACGCTTTTAGGCCGCAAGCGGTATATCCGAGAACTGAAATCGAGCAACTACAATCAGCGCATGTTCGGGGAGCGCGCGGCGATGAACATGCCGCTCCAGGGCAGCAGCGCGGACATCATCAAAGTCGCCATGGTCAACGTGCATAACAGGCTGAAAGAAGGCGGTTTTAAGTCCCGCCTCATCCTGCAGGTACACGACGAACTGATCATAGATTGTTTGAAGAGCGAGCGGGCGGAGGTCGAAAAACTCCTCGTCCGCGAAATGGAAGGCGCGGCGTCCCTCCGCGTACCGCTCACGGTTGAGCTGGAGGCGGGCGAAACCTGGTACGACGCGAAATAGGTGATATATGAAGATTGCCATAACGGGCGGCATCGGCAGCGGAAAGAGCGCCGTTGCCGCCGTCATAAGGCGTTCGGGTTATAAGGTCGTTTCTGCGGACGAGGCGTACCGCCGCATTTCTGGGCGCGCGGACTATCTCTCGGCAGTGAAAAAGCTGTTTCCCGATGCGGTGAAGGGAGAACCTCCCGCGCTCGACAGAGCCGGGCTCGCCGCGGAAGTCTTTGCGGACGGAAAGAAAAGGGCGGCGCTCAACGAACTCGCGCACCCCCTCATCATGAAAGAGATGTTCGAGGAAGCAAAGGGGGAACGCGTCGCCTTTTTCGAGGTGCCCCTGCTCTTCGAGGGCGGGTACGAAGATCGGTTCGACAAGGTGATCGTCGTCATGCGCGATGAAGCGAAACGGGCGGAAAGCGTCTGCGTGCGGAGCGGAATGAGCATGGAGCAGGCGAAAGCGCGCATGCGCGCGCAGGTCGATTACGGCGCAAAGGATCTGAGCGGATATTACGTGCTGCAAAACGACGGCGATCTCGCCGCGCTGGAACGCGCGACGCAACGCGCGCTGCACGTTCTTCTCGGAAAGGATAAGAGTATATAAAAGGGCGTTTTTACATAAACTTGTTTTATGGATACGCGGCGTAAAAAACGTTTTATAAAGATCGCGGCGGCCGTCGCCGCCGTTGCCGTCGGCGCGGCCGCCCTCTTTTTCGGCTGGCGGTATGCCGAAAGAAAATGGATTTATCCGTTGAAGTACGAAGAGTGCGTTTCGCGTTGCAGCGCGGCGTTCGGTCTGGACAGTTCGCTCGTATACGCGCTTATCAAGACGGAATCCGGTTTTGACGAACGGGCGGAAAGCCGCGCGGGCGCGTTGGGGCTCATGCAGCTCACGCCTAAGACCGCGGCCTTTGTCGCCGTCAAGCTCGGCGCAAAGGAATACGACCTTTTCGACGCCGATACGAATATCCTCTTCGGCAGTTATTATCTGTGGTATCTTTCCCGCCGTTTCAAAGAAACCGCCACCGTGCTTGCGGCGTATAACGCGGGAGAGGGAAACGTTTCTTCCTGGCTGAAAGACGAAAATTATTCCGCCGACGGCGTTACGCTGAAAAAAATCCCCTACGGGGAAACGCGCGCGCACGTAAAAAAAACATTGAAATTCAAAGAAAAATATGAAAGTATTCACGGCTTATAAAAAAATAACGCGAAAATAAAAAAACATTTGCGAATTTCTTGACAAAAGCAAAAAAAAACATTAAAATAGTTTGTGCCTGTGAGGGTGGCGGAATTGGCAGACGCGTACGTTTGAGGGGCGTATGGTTATCCGTGTGGGTTCAAGTCCCATCCTTCACACCAAAAAAATGCCGTTGCGCAAAATGTTGAAAGACAAATGCGCGGCGGCATTTTTTATAAAAACAAGTGTCTTTGTACGGCGGTTTTCGCCGTATTTGATATAAAGCGGGGCCGAATTTGGTCGATCGGGCCGAAAAAGGATAGCGCGCGGAAAACCTGCGCGTTTTTTTGTGCGGAATAAGAAAAAAAATTGAAAATTTGCGGGACAAACGCGCCGTTGATTTCGTTGTATCAATAAAAGGAAAAGGAGGGGGCGTTTATGTGGTATAGCGCTTTACTTTTGATAATTTTAACGGCAATAGTTGTTTATGATTTGAAAAAGCGGAGAAAAGAACGCGCGGAATATAAAAAGGCCGAGCTGCTGAAAGGGAAAAACGGCGCCGATTACATGAAAGAACCCGTAACATTGACGCCGTCCGGCGTCGTTTCGAGAAAAATTGCGGAGGCCGCAAAGCGGGAAAAACGCGTTATCCGCACGATCGTGATATTTTGGAGTGCGCTGTTCCTGTCGCTGCTCGCGTTCGTTCTCTGCGGCACTTATTCCAAGGCGTGTTCGTTCAATCAATTCTGGAAAAACGAATTCGTCTACGGCGATTTCGTCTGCCAGATGCCCGACGACAAAGAATTCGTGCAGATCGCGGGCCTGAGCGAAGCGGGAAAGCGGAAAAACACGCTCGTCGTTCCCGCTTCGGTGCGGGGCGTGCGCGTTACGCAAATTCTGGACAGAGCGCGGCGCAACCGCGAAAATCGTTTTGCGAGCGACGAACTGGAAACGCTGTATCTTCCCGACGTCGTCATCAATATGCGAACGGACGGTTTTCCCCGTCTAAGATCGGTTTATGCCGCCAATCCCGAAAACACGATAGGCTGCTTTTCTTCCGACGTGAAGATTTATATCTGCGACGAATTCTATTCGTTTTACAGTCATCGGGAAAACACGGATATGCAAGGCCTTGCAAGGGCGAACGTGGTTTTTTCCGCCAACATCACGCACAGCGGGGAGGACGTGCTCTGGGTAAGCGGCGAGGCGTACGGCGGTCTGATCCGTTTCGTGCCCGAAGACCCCGTGCTCGACGGTTACGCGTTCGAGGGCTGGTATAAGGACGAAAGAGGGCGGGAAAAATGGGATTTTTCGTCCGACCGCATGCCTTTTCCCGCGTTCTGGCAGGCTGGGGAGAAAATGCCGTATCATCAGATATATTTATATGCAAAGTGGCGGCCCGTTTAGAAAATTTCGCCTCGGCGGTCTGTTGCGCGGCGCAAATACTTGCTTTTCCGCCCGAAATGGTTTACAATAAAGCGTGGAAAAAATAAAAGCATTTCGGAGAACAGAGCATGAATAAACCAAATATGATCATTATTATGGACGGTTACGGCATCAGCGAAGAGAAAAAGGGCAACGCCATCGAAATGGAGGGCAGTCCCAACGTCAAGGCGCTGATGAAGGAATATCCTTCCACGCTTTTGGGGGCGAGCGGGCTTTCGGTCGGCCTCCCGGACGGGCAGATGGGCAACAGCGAAGTCGGCCACCTCAACATGGGGGCGGGGCGCATCGTCTACCAGGAACTTACGAGGATCACAAAGGACATTCAGGACGGCGCGTTTTTTAAAAACGAAGAACTGAATTTCGCCATGGACGGCGCGAAGAAAAACGGTAAAAAACTGCATCTTTACGGTCTGCTTTCCACGGGCGGCGTACATTCGCACATCACGCATTTATACGCGCTTTTGGAAATGGCGGCGAAAAAGGGACTGAAAGAAGTTTACGTCCATTGCTTTTTGGACGGCAGGGACGTTTCCCCGACGTCGGGCGCGGGTTTCGTGCGGGATTTGCAGGCTGAGATCGGCAAGATCGGCGTAGGCAAGATCGCTTCGGTGGGCGGCAGATACTACGTGATGGACCGCGACAACCGCTGGGACAGAGTGGAAAAGGCGTACGATATGTTCACCCTTGGCTGCGGCGAACATACGGAAGACCCCGCCGCGTATATCGAAAATTCGTATAAAAACGGCGTTACGGACGAATTCATGATCCCCGCGAACGTCGTGGAAAACGGCAAACCCGTGGGGTTGATCGAAAAGGGCGATTCCGTCATATTCTTTAATTTCCGTCCCGACAGGGCGCGGCAGATCACCCGTGCGATGACCGAAGAGAATTTCGTCGGATTTGAGAGAAAGACGGGCTTTCTCAACCCCGTTTACGTGTGCTTTACGCAGTACGACGCTTCGTTTTCCAACGTGCGCGTGGCGTTCAAGCCGCAGTCGCTCGATAATACGCTGGGCGAATATATCGCCAAGCTCGGCATGCGCCAGCTGAGAATTGCGGAAACGGAAAAATACGCGCACGTAACGTTCTTTTTCAACGGCGGCGTGGAGGCCCCCAACAAGAACGAGGACCGCGACCTCATTCCTTCGCCCAAAGTCGCGACCTACGATTTACAGCCGGAAATGAGCGCAAACCTCGTTACCGACAAGGTGCTCGAAGAAATAGACAAAGATATTTACGACGTGATCATTCTGAATTTCGCAAACTGCGACATGGTGGGGCACACGGGCGTGATCCCCGCCGCGGTCAAAGCCGTGGAAACGGTGGATAACTGCGTAAAGAAGATCGTGGACAAAGTGCTTGAAAAAGGCGGTTCGGCGCTCGTTACCGCCGACCACGGCAATGCGGATAAAATGCTCGCGGAGGACGGTTCTCCCTTTACCGCGCATTCCACCAACAAGGTGCCGTTTATCGTCGTGAGCGAAAAGTTGAAGGGAAAAACGCTTAAAGACGGCGGCGTTCTCGCGGACATTGCGCCCACGCTTCTCGACGTGATGAACGTACCCGTGCCCGCGGAAATGACGGGAAAAAGCCTTCTTGTCAGATAAAATGGCCTGTTTGTAAAAAATCTTGTTAAAATCGCTTGAAAAATAGCGCCGAGTGTGTTAGAATAGGACATGTCGCAAGGCAGTTTTTCCTGCGGCGGGAATAAAAATAAAAGTATTCGGAGAAAAATATGAACGGACGAATGTTGAATATGCTGCTTGCCGAGGATAATATCGGCGGTATTTTCGGAGCTTTTCCGATCATCAAGACGATCATGATCGTTATCATGATCTTATGCGCACTTTTTATCATTTGCGTCGTATTGTTTCAGCCGAGCAATTCTTCCGGCGTGGGCGCTCTCGGCGGCACGACGGAAACCTTTTTGAGTAAGAACAAGGGCAAGACCAACGAAAGCAAGCTGAGAAAAATGACAATTGTCAGCGGCATTATTTTATGCGTTCTCGCGGTGGCTTTCTGTATCCTGTCATTGTTTTGATTTGAAAGTTTTTGCGGCTGTTTCCCGATGCGGAAACAGCCTTTTTTTATAAGCAGAGGTAAGAAATGAAAGAAAAAAAACAAACCGCGCGCAAGAGAGTTTCGGCTGACGGCGGGGCGCGTTCCTGCCGTGCGGATAAACGGAAAAAAGGCCGCAAGGCGCCGCGCGTCGCCGGAAACGGGCGGAAATCCCGCCTGAAATATGCGCCGCCCGCGCCCGCCGCGCACGGCAGGACTGAAACCTTTGTCGAGGGCGGTCTGCAGGGCAGCGAACGCGGCTACGCCTTTCTTTTGAACGAGGACGGAGATTATTATATCGCCGCGGAGGATCTGCACGGCGCCTTTCACGGCGACAGGGTGCTTGCCCGCGAGATCCATTCGCGCGGACATTCACGGCAGGCGGAGGTCGTAAAAATCCTCGCCCGCGGGAACGCTCTGCTTTCCGGCACGTTCGTAAATAATCGCTGCGGCGGTTTCGTTACGCCGGACGAGCGCAGGTTTTTTGCGGATATCTTTATTCCGCAGGGGGCGAGCAAGGGCGCGGAAAGCGGCGATAAAGTTGCCGTGAAAATAACCGAATATCCCCGCCGCGGCAACCCGAAAGGCGAGATCGCGGAGGTGTTCGGGCGGCAGTTCGACAGGAATGCCGAACTCAAAAGCATCATGTACGCGTTCGGCGTGGCCGGCGAATTTTCCAAGGCGGTGAAAACGGCTGCGAAAAAAGTCGCGTCGGAAGATATTTCCGCGGAGAAGACGAGGCGGAAAGATCTGACGGGAGAACTCGTCATTACCATCGACGGCGAGGACGCGCGCGATTTCGACGACGCCATTTCCATCGCAAAGGACGATCGAATGTATAAGCTGGGCGTGCATATCGCGGACGTTTCGCACTACGTGAAAGAGGGCGCTGCGGTGGATAAAGAGGCGTTTGAACGCGCCACCAGCGTATATTTTCCCGAAAAAGTGGTGCCCATGCTGCCCGAAAGCCTGTCGAACGGCGCGTGTTCTCTCGTCGAGGGCGAGGACAGGCTCACGCTGTCGTGCATCATGCTCGTGGACGAAAACGGCGCCGTCGTTTCCCATGAGATATGCGAAAGCGTGATAAGGAGCGCCGCGAGAATGACCTACACGAACGTGCAGAAAATTCTGGACGGCGACAGGGCTCTGTCCGCAAAGTACGCCCGGCTGAAAAATATGCTCCGCGACATGGAGTCGCTTTATAAAATTTTGGCGGCAAAGCGCGCCGCGCGCGGCAGCGTCGATTTCGAACTGCCCGAAACGCAGATCGAGATAAACGGCGGCGAAATAGAGTTGAAAAAACGCCCCCGCGACACGGCGCACAAGCTGATAGAAGAATTCATGATTCTGGCGAACGAAACGGTGGCGGAACATCTGTTCGGTGCGAAAGCGCCCTGCGTGTACCGCGTGCACGAACGCCCCGAGGCGGGCAAGCTCGCCGCGTTTTACGACTTTCTGGAGGGGCTCGGCGTTACGATCGAACGCAGGGAAAGCGTTACGGGCAAGGACTTTTCCGATATTCTCGCCGCGCTGAAAGGAAAGCCGTATTATCCCGTGGTCAATTCGGTCATGCTGCGCACCATGCAGAAGGCGAAATACGCGCCCGCGGATATCGGGCACTTCGGCCTTGCGAGCAGGCATTACTGCCACTTCACCTCGCCGATCCGCCGTTATCCCGACCTCGTGGTGCACAGAATCCTGCGCACGTGCCTGCAAAAGGGCGTGTCCGCGGCGAAAAAGGCGTACGGCGATGCCGTGGGCGAGGCTGCGGCGCAGTCCTCCGCAAAGGAAATTAAGGCGCAGGAGGCCGAACGCGCGGTGGACGATTTTTACAAAGTGTCCTACCTTGCCGGACACGTGGGCGAGGAATTCGACGGCGTGATTTCGGGCGTTACGAATTTCGGTCTGTTCGTCGAACTCGAAAACACGGCGGAAGGGCTGGTGCGCATAGAAACGCTCAAAGGCGGCTGGTACGAATTCGACGAAAAGAACTATGCGCTCAAAAACAAGCGCGCCTCTTACAGGCTGGGCCAAAGCGTGAAAATCCGCGTGGACGGCGTGAACATGATGAACAGAAAGGCGGAATTTTCCCTTGTAAACGATTGCGCGGGCGGGGAAAATCAAGTATAATGAAATTATGAATATAAAAACGATTGCGGTCAACAAGATCGCCCCGCACGATTACTTTATCGACGAAACTTACGAGTGCGGCATTGTGCTCGAAGGCGCGGAAGTAAAATCGATACGCGGCGGCAAGGTCAATTTAAAAGACAGCTTCTGTCTGGTTGCGAACGGCGAAGTGTTTATGAAAAACGCGCACATTGCGGTGTTCGGCGGCGCGGGGAAATTCAATTCCCGCGAGGAAAAGCGGGACAGAAAACTGCTTTTGAAAAAGCGCGAGATCGCGCGCATCGCGGGTAAGGTCAACCAAAAGGGGTACGCGCTTATCCCGCTGAAAATGTATTTCAAGGAAGCGCTCGTCAAGGTGGAGATCGGTCTTTGCCGAGGCAAGCACACTTACGACAAAAAACAGACTTTAAAAGAAAAAGACCTTTCGAGAAAAGCCGAAAGGGAGATCAAGGAGTACAGATAATGAAAAGAGATACGATTTGCGTACAGGGCGGCTATCAGCCCGGAAACGGGGAACCGAGACAGGTCCCCATCATTCAGAGCACGACTTTCAAATATAATACCAGCGAGGATATGGGCAAGCTGTTCGACCTCGAGGCGAGCGGGTATTTCTACACCCGCCTGCAGAACCCCACCAACGACTACGTGGCGGCAAAGATCTGTCAGCTCGAAGGCGGCAGCGCGGCCATGCTCACCTCTTCGGGGCAGGCGGCGAATTTTTACAGCATCTTCAATATAGCGAACTGCGGCGACCACGTGGTGGCGAGCGCGGAAATTTACGGCGGCACCTACAACCTCTTTGCCGTTACCATGAAGAAAATGGGAATAGAATTCACCTTCGTTTCGCCCGACGCGACTGCGGAAGAACTGGAAAAGGCCTTCCGTCCCAACACGAAAGCGGTGTTCGGCGAAACCATTGCGAATCCCGCGCTCTCCGTGCTGGACATAGAGCTGTTCGCCGCCGCGGCGCACAGGCACGGCGTGCCTCTCATCATAGACAACACCTTTGCCACTCCCGTCAACTGCCGCCCGATCGAATGGGGCGCGGATATCGTAACGCATTCCACCACCAAGTATCTCGACGGTCACGGCGCCGCGGTGGGCGGCTGTATCGTGGACAGCGGTAAATTCGACTGGAAGAAATACGCCGACAAATTCCCCGGGCTCTGCACGCCGGACGACAGTTATCACGGCATAACCTACGTGGAAAAATTCGGGCTGGGCGGTGCGTTCATCACCAAGGCGACGGCGCAGCTCATGCGCGATTTCGGCTCCATTCAGGCGCCTCAGAACGCGTTTTTGCTCAATTTAGGTCTGGAAAGCCTGCACGTGAGAATGAAAAAACATTGCGAAAACGGGCAGAAGGTGGCGGAATTCGTCAGCAGACATCCGAAGATATCCTGGGTGCGCTACTGCGGACTTAAGGGCGATAAATACCACGCGCTGGCGGAAAAATACCTGCCCGACGGCAGCTGCGGCGTGGTGAGTTTCGGCGTGAAGGGCGGCAGAAAAGCTGCGGAAACGTTCATGAAGAACCTGAAGATCGCCGCCATAGCCACGCACGTTGCGGACGCGCGCACCTGCTGTCTGCACCCCGCGAGCGCCACGCACCGCCAGATGACGGACGAAGAACTGGTCGCGGCGGGCATCACGCCCGATCTCGTGCGCTTTTCATGCGGGCTGGAGGACGCGGAAGATTTGATAGCGGATATAGACC
The DNA here is from genome assembly GCA_900545325.1 of uncultured Eubacteriales bacterium. Classification (GTDB taxonomy): domain Bacteria; phylum Bacillota; class Clostridia; order Christensenellales; family Borkfalkiaceae; genus UMGS775. The sequence goes on along the minus strand of UQZE01000011.1, from coordinate 7,962 downwards.
AAGCCCTTAAATCCGTAAAATAAGGGGGGACGTATGCCGATAATCATTCCCAAAGATATACCTGCGTTCAAAACGCTCGCGGGGGAAAATATCTTCGTCATGGCGGAAACGCGCGCCGCGAGCCAGGATATCCGCCCGATAGAGATCGCGATCGTCAATCTGATGCCGACCAAGATCGTTACGGAAACGCAGCTCATGCGGCTTTTGTCCAATTCTCCGCTGCAGATCAACGTTACGCTCGTCAGTACGGAAACGTACACGGGAAAAAACACCCCGCTCGAACACCTCAACCGCTTTTACAAACCGTTCGGCGAGGTAAAGGGGCGGAAATTCGACGGCATGATCGTTACGGGCGCACCCGTGGAAACCATCGATTTCGAGGAGGTGAAATACTGGCCCGAACTCGAGGAAATATTCGAATTCGCAAGGAAAAACGTTACCAGCACGATCTTTATCTGCTGGGGCGCGCAGGCCGCGCTGTATCATTATTACGGCGTGCGCAAGCGCCTGCTCGGCAAAAAGCTGTTCGGCGTTTACAAGCATAAAAAGCTGGTGGAATACGAACTTCTTCTGAAAGGGCTCGACGACGAATTCCGCATGCCTCATTCCCGCCATACCACGATTGACGAGGCGGCGGTGAAAGCCGCGGACAAACTCGAACTGCTGGCCTCTTCCGAAGAGGCGGGCGCGGCGATCATCAAATCCAAGGACAACCGCTTTTTCTTCATCACGGGACATGCCGAATACGACCGCGAAACGCTTTTGTACGAGTACGAACGCGACGTGGCCAAGGGTATGGATATCGCCAAGCCCGACAATTATTTCGGCGAAAACGGAAAGATCAATATGTCCTGGGCGAGTACGGCGAACCTCCTTTACGTCAACTGGCTGAACTATTACGTTTACCAGATAACGCCCTTTCAGCTGGATAAAGTGAAATAAGGACGAGAGCATGAAATATAAGAACACGCTGCTCGCCGTGGCGGATATGGAAAGGTCAAAACGTTTTTATCGGGAGCTTCTGGGGCTCCGCGTCGTCGCCGACTTCGGCGCGAACGTAACGCTCAGCGGCGGGCTCGCATTGCAGACGCTTGAAAGCTGGCGTGATTTTATCGGTAAAGAAGAAATATGTTTTTTCAACAACGCCGCGGAAGTATATTTTGAAGAAGATGACTTCGACGCCTTTGCCGAACGCCTCGCCGCTTTCGGCGTGAATTACGTACACCCCGTGCTGGAACACCGCTGGGGGCAGCGCGCGGTGCGCTTTTACGATCCCGACGGACATATCGTGGAAGTGGGCGAGAACATGGCTGCGGTATGCGGACGTTTCGCCGCGCAGGGGCCTTCCGTGCGGCAGATCGCTCTGCGCATGGACGTTCCCGAAGGTTACGTAAAGCGAATGATAAAAAAATAAAAAGTTGACAAATGCCTTTTTGCCGCGTATAATATAATATGCGCCGAAAGGGCGCTGTTGCGGGCCGCTAGAAGATTCGATTGGGAGCGGAAGCCGCCGTAAGCATACCGCAGGCTCGTCTGCGTAAAAACGGAAACTTAAATTTAAATGCAGATTCTAACAACGAATTGGCATACGCTGCTTAATTAAGCGTTGTCCGCCGTCGGTTACCTATCGGCCGGCGTCGGGCATGAAATTCAGAATAGGGAACGGAGCGCTTGTTCCTGCCGCGGCAGGCGTTTCGATTTCAGCGGCATATTCCCCGATCGGTTTGTTTGCCGAAAGGTCGGGGCGGAGAATAAAGACAAAATAAGTATGTAGAAAACGGGGCGGAAACTTTCAAGACACGAGGGCGGTACTCGTGCGGTCCACCAAAAAAGCCGCGGCAAAATATTTGCCGCGGCTTTTTTACGCCCGAACAGGCGCGCTGAGCGGGAATTTTCAAATCGACTTTCGTCGAATAACTAAGTAAATTGTCGAAATTTATCGAAGTAAATAGATAAAATAAAATAATTGTCGCATAATATATATAAGTTAATTAAAATAACCGTTTTGATTTAGCCGCAAAAAATCCGACCTGTTGCGTTTGTGAACGGAAAAACGGATAAAACGGCGGAAAACGAATAACGGGCCGTCGGCATCTGCATAAAATTTTCGTTTTTGTATTGACAAACGAAAATTTTCGTATTATACTATAATAAAAGTGGCGTTCTTAACGGAGCGTTGCGTACATATACTTTAAGCGGAGAAACGGAGAAGCTTTATCGGAACCTCTTAAACAAGAGGTCGGTTTTGCTTTTGCGTTTTTTTATTTTAAAGTTTCGGGAGTCTTTCGGATATGGAATTTTGGAGAGAAGAGTTGATCTACCTGCTGCGCATCGTTTTGTCGCTCATGCTGGGGTTCATGATCGGTTTCGAGCGGAAAATGCGCTTCAAAGAAGCGGGCATCAGAACGCACACGATCGTGTGCGCGGGCGCCGCTTTGATGATGGTTGTGTCCAAATACGGTTTTGCCGATATCCCCGATTACGACGCTTCCCGCGTGGCGGCGCAGATCGTTTCGGGCATAGGCTTTATCGGCGCGGGTATGATCATCTACCGCAGGCAGGCGGTATACGGGCTTACGACCGCGGCGGGCGTCTGGGCCACGGCGGGCGTGGGCATGGCTGCGGGCAGCGGACTTTATATCGTCGCGGTAGGTTCCACCGCGCTGCTCATCACCGTGCAGTGCATCATGCATTTGAAGTTCAGGCTGTTCAGAACGAAAAAATATCTGCAGCTGCGCGTGAAGTTCGAAGAAGTCGCGGACGAGAGCGAAGCGGTGAAACGCCTGTTCGACGTGGACAGATTTTCGCGCATTACGGCCGTTCGTGAAAACGACAGACTGGTTTACGACGCCATGATCACCACGGACAAGGAATTTTCCGTCGAATATATCACGACGGTTTTGAGGGAAAACAAATTTATCATCTCCGTCGAACGGTGCGACGAAGATTAAAAAATAAGGGAAACGGGAGATAAAATCATGTATGACGTAGCGATTATCGGCGCGGGGTGTATCGGCGCGCTTACGGCGCGCGAACTCGCGCGGTACAGGCTGAAGACCGTCGTTTTGGAGGCGGCGCAGGACGTCGCGGCGGGCGCGAGCAGGGCGAACAGCGGTATCGTGCACGCGGGGTTCGACGCCCCCGAGGGCAGTCTTAAAGCGAAATTCAACGTACTCGGCAGCGAGATGATGGAAAGAGTATGCGAAGAACTCGGCGTGGAATACAAAAACAACGGTTCTTTGGTGCTGGCGTTCGACCGTGCGCAGGCCGAAACGCTGGAAGAACTGAAAGCGCGCGGTGAAAAAAACGGCGTCAAGAGGCTTAAAATACTCACTAAAAAGGAAGTTTTTGCACTCGAACCGAACGTTTCCCGCAGCGTTTTCGCGGCCCTCTATGCGCCTACGGGCGGAATTGTCTGCCCCTTTACGCTGACCATCGCGGCGATGGGCAACGCCATGGACAACGGCGCCGAGCTTTTGACGGATTTCGAAGTCGTGCGCGCCGAAGCGGGCGACGCCGTGCGGCTTTTTGCCGCCGACGGGCGGGAAGTTGAAGCGCGGTACGTGATCAACTGCGCGGGCGCGGGCGCGGAAAAGATCGCGCGGCTTTTCGGCGACGTTTCCTTCGCGGTGCGGGCGCGGAAAGGCGAATATATCCTGCTCGATTCCTCTACGTCGGGCTATGTCGGCAGCACGATATTCACCGTGCCGACAAAAGCGGGCAAGGGCGTGCTCGTTACGCCCACTACGGACGGCAACACGCTTATCGGCCCCACTTCGGTGGAGGAGGAAGATTTCGACGTATCCATCCGCCGGGAGGGCTTCGACGATATAATCGGCAAGGCGAAAATCATGTGCGAAAATATCCCGCTTTGGGAAACGATTACCTCTTTCGCGGGCGTGCGAGCATACAGCGACAGGCATGATTTCGTGCTGGAAGAGGGCGGGCCGAGGCTCTTCAACGCCGCGGGGATAGAATCGCCGGGGCTGACCTCCTCGCCCGCGATCGGCAGATATATTGCGGAATTTACGGCGGCGAAATTCGGCGCGGAGAGAAAAGCCGACTTCAATCCCGTGCGGAAAAGCTACGGCTGGTTCAAAATACTTTCCGCGGAGGAAAAAAACAAAGTGATCGCCGCAAATCCCGCTTTCGGGCAGATCGTCTGCCGCTGCGAGAGCGTTACGCTCGGCGAGATTGAAGAGGCGCTTACCCGCGCGCCGCGCGCAAAGACGCTCGACGGCATAAAACTGCGCACGCGGGCGGGCATGGGCAGATGCCAAAGCGGGTTCTGCCAGCCCGCGCAGCTCGAACTTTTGATGAAAGAATACGGACTGAAAGCCGGGCAGGTTACAAAAAACGGAAAAAATTCCTTTATAATAGTCGGCGGTGAATTATGAAAAGAGATATCGTTATCATAGGAGGAGGCCCCGCGGGGCTGGCCGCCGCCGTGGCGGCGTATGACGCGGGCTGTAAAAATATCGTCGTAGTGGAACGGGAAGAGGAAACGGGCGGCGTTTTAAAACAATGCATACACAACGGGTTCGGTCTTACGCGTTTCAAGGAAAACCTCACAGGTCCCGAATATGCGCATAAGTTCATCGACGAAGTGCAAAAGCGCGGCATAGAGGTGCTGACGGGAACTTTCGTGATCGGTCTGAGCGCGGAAAAACGGGTTACGTGTATGAATAAAAACGGCGTTTTCGACATTTTTGCCAAAGCCGTGATCCTGGCCATGGGATGCCGCGAACGGAGCAAAGGCGCGCTCAATATCGCGGGTACGCGGCCTGCGGGACTTTTCAGCGCGGGTACCGCGCAGAAATACGTCAATTTGAAGGGCTGGCTGCCCGGCAAAAGGGTGGTCATTCTCGGTTCGGGCGATATCGGGCTCATCATGGCGCGCCGCATGACGCTCGAGGGTGCGAAAGTGCTGTGCGTAAGCGAGATCATGCCCTATTCGAGCGGACTGAAACGCAATATCGCGCAATGCCTGAACGACTTCGGCATACCGCTCTATCTCGAACACACCGTGGTCGAAATAGAGGGGAAAGACCGCGTTACGGGGGTTACGCTGGCGAAGGTGGACGAAAACAAGCGCCCGCTCGCCGGCACGGAAAAGCATTTCGACTGCGATACCGTGCTGTTTTCCGTGGGGCTTATTCCGGAAAACGAACTGACCAAGCGCGCGGGCATCTCGCTCGATCCGCGCACCAAAGGCGCGGCTGTGGACGGCGACAGGGAAACGGAGGCTGAGGGCATATTCGCCTGCGGCAACGTTTTGCACGTGCACGATCTCGTGGATTTCGTTTCCGAAGAGGCCGAAACCGCGGGCAGGAGCGCGGCGGGATACGTGCTCAACGGCCGCCGCGAAAAAGATTATATCGCGACGGAAAGCGGCGAAAACACGGCGTACGTGCTGCCGCAGAAACTCGACCGCGCGAAGGGCGCGCCGCAGAAACTTTATTTCAGGGTGCGTTCGGCATTCCGCAACGCCGAAGTGTGCGTAGATACGGGCGCAAAAGTAAAAAAATTCAACAAAATCGCCGTCGCTCCCGGCGAAATGGAAAGCGTAACGCTTTCGGCGGAGGAACTCGCCGCAGCGGAATACGTGAAAATTTCCGTTCACAAGAGAGGTTGATCATGGAACTGACCTGTATAGAGTGCCCGAGAGGGTGCGATCTGAAAGTGGAAATAAAAGACGGTGAAATCGCTGTCAGCGGCAATTTCTGCCCGAAGGGGCGGGAATACGCGCTGGCGGAGGCGACCGAGCCCCGCCGCGTTGTAACGAGCACGGTACGCGCCGAAAACGGCCGCGTGCCCGTAAAGACCGAGCGCGCCGTCAAAAAAACGAAGATTTTTTCGGTCATGGAAAAAATTCGGGCGGCAAAGGTGTTGAAAAATACCGCGATCGGTGATATAATCATAGAAAACGCCGACGGCGAGGGGACGAACGTGATCGCCACCGCGCCGCACGGCATGTAACGGAGAAATCATGCTCGATCTGATCAATCCCGTTATCGCCGCGGTGCGGACGGACGGGGAGTTTGCGGAGGCGGTAAAAGCCAACGTTTCCGCGGTATTCATGCTGAAAGCCGACGTGCTCACCCTGCCCGCGCTCGCGCGCGGAAAGGGCGTGAAAAAGATATACGTGCACATAGACACGGCCGAAGGAATAGGCAAGGATAAAAAGGGGCTGGAATATCTGAAAAACTGCGGCGCGGACGGCATCATCAGCACGAAAAACCATATGATCGCCCTCGCTAAGGAACTGGGACTGGGCACGGTGCAGCGGTTTTTCATTATCGATTCGGCGTCGGTGGCGACCGCGCTCGAAATCGTGGACGCCACGCGCCCCGATTATGCCGAACTTATGCCCGGCATACTGCCGAAAGCCGTAAAGAGCTTTGTCGAAAAAACCCGCACCAAGATCATAGCGGGCGGGCTGATTGAAACGAAAAAGGACGTGTTCGCCGCGCTTTCCGCGGGGGCGGACGGCGTTTCTACGGGAAAGAAGGAACTTTGGAACATATAAAAAAGCGGGCGCCGCGGCGCCCGCTTTTATTTATTTCAACTGACTGCGCAAGGGGATCTTTTCCTTGTTGTCGTCCTTGATCCTGTCCGCCGAAATAAGCAGAAGGAGCAGCGGCATGAGGTAATAGGGGGCGGGCATCAGACAGTCGATCAGCCCGTAAAGCTCGGTGGCGACGATCATGATGAGCGCAAAGAAGGAAAAATAATCGCGTTTCAGAAAGGTCTTGTACTTGATGAACGAATGGATCATAAGCCCCGTGAAACCGACGATGCCCAAACTGGAAAGCGCCTGCAGGATGGTGTTGTGGCTCATCCAAAGATAGGATATGGCCGCCTGCTGTATTTCCTCGTGATGTATAAGGCCGAGACCGAAAAGGGGATTTTCGAGAAAGAAAGCGATGCTGTCCTTCCAGACGCCCGCTCTGCCGAGGTCGAACCCGCTCGAAGCGAATACCGAGAAAAGGTCTTTCACGAATTCGGCGTTCAGCAGCGCGATCACGACGCATACGGCGATCAGCACGCCGAGCGACATCAAAAAGGCGGCCGCGACGCGGCGTCTTTTTCTTTTATCGCACACGGCGAGGGTAGCCGCAAAACAGACGAGCAGAAAAGGCGTAAGCGCGAGAAAAGCCGCGCGGGAGGCCGTCAGGTGTCCCGCGGCGAACTGCAAAAAGCCCGCCAGCACGAAAATATAAGCGTATCTGCTGTATTTAACCGCCAGATAAAAACTTGCGGGAATGGTGAACAAAAACACAGTGATCACGCCGTTATACACGCCCCAGTTGGTGTGGAAAAGATCTTTCAGAAAGACTTCTTCCAAAAAATCTTCCGTTACGAGCGCCGTTATGCAGCATTGCAGTCCGACAACCACGCCCAGCGCGAATATGACTTTGAACACGAATTCCGGCCCGTCGAATTCGGAATTTGCGGCGATCAGCGAAAGCAGCAGGAAAGCCGCCACTACAAGCAGGAGCAGGGCGATCTGCTGGTGATATATCTTGTTCTGCATGTAATTGGCCGCGAAAGACCCCGCCAGCACGTAGGCGGCGCCGTAGGGCAGGAGCGCTTTCAAATTCGTGGTGAGAAAGAGTTTCGGCCTGTTTGCCACGATATAATAGACGAGCGAAACGACAAAGACCGTCGCGCTCAGATAAAAAAGCCAGTTGAGCTTGAACTCTCCGTCTATAAAGGTTAGCGCGAAATAGCTTAAAGTGAGCGGAACGAAGATAGGCCGCAGGTTCTTCTGCGTGAAAAAAATAACCGCAAGCGTGAGCAGGATCACCGAAAGCGTTACCGCATTGTTTCCCAGAAAGGAAAATATAAGCACAAAAGCCGAATACAAGACCAAAAAGCCTTCCGAATTCAGAAAGGCTGAAATGGCGCTTTTTATGGCGTTTTTTGAAAATTGCATCTGATTTTCCATAAAAAAACCGT
>UQZE01000010.1 GCA_900545325.1 uncultured Eubacteriales bacterium | reverse complement strand
GACTGGAGTTCAGACGTGTGCTCTTCCGATTATAGGAGAAAAAAATGAGAGCTATCATCATCGGAGCGGGTTTTTCGGGCGCGGCATGCGCGCGGCGGCTCGCAGAGAACGGTTTTCAGGTAACGGTGCTTGAAAAAAACGGCGCCGTCGGCGGCAACGCTTACGACGAATTTAAAAACGGCGCCTACGTGCACAAGTACGGGCCGCACATCTTCCACACGGAAAAGCAGGGCGTATTCGAATTTCTTTCCCGCTTTACCGAGTGGTTCCCCTACGAGCACCGCGTGCTCGCGAACATACGCGGCACCTTTATCCCCGTGCCGTTCAATCTCGAAAGCCTTTACAAAACATTCCCCCGCGATAAGGCGGAAAAGCTCGACGGCGTGCTCCGCAGGGAATACGGCGAGGGCAGAAAGGTGCCCATTCTCGAACTGAAGGAAAATGCGGACGCGGACGTGCGAGAATTTGCCGACTTCGTGTTTGAAAACGTGTTCCGCTTTTACACGCAGAAGCAATGGGGCAGAAAGATCGAAGATCTCGATCCCGCCGTCATGCGGCGCGTACCCGTTTACGTTTCTTACGAGGACCGTTATTTTACGGACAAATACCAGTTCCAGCCGAAAAAAGGGTTCACCGCGCTCTTTGAAAACATGCTCCGCCACGAAAATATCGCAGTAGAGCTCGGCTGCGACGCGCTGAGCCGCCTTGAAATCAGAGAGGACGGCGTTTACTTCGACAAAAAGAGGACGGACGACGCCGTAATCTACACGGGGCAGGCGGACGAGCTTTTGAACTACCGTTTCGGCAAACTTCCCTACCGCTCGCTGCGGTTCGAATTCAAAACGGTGAAAAATCCCTTCCAGCCCGCGGCGGTGGTCAATTACACCGTGAGCGAGGAATACACCCGCATAAGCGAATTCAACAAGTTCACCTGCGAAAAGGCGGAGGGCGCAACGAGCGAAATCGTATACGAATATCCCCTCGAATACGAAACGGGCAAAGGAATGATCGCCTATTATCCCGTAGCCAGCGAAAAAAACGCCGCGCTTTACGAAAAGTACAAAAGCTATCTCGCGCGTTATAAAAACTTCCGCCTTTTGGGCAGGCTGGGAAACTATAAATACATCAACATGGACGCGGCCGTGGAAAACGCGCTGGCGCTGGCGGACGAAATCGTCGGGGAGGCGGAAAAACGCTTATGAAAATTTTACAGACGCTCGATTGCTACTATCCTAAATTCGACGGTCCCACCAACGTGATCACCAACTACGGCAAGAGCCTGAAAAAGGTAAAGAACGCGGAAGTGGACGTTTACGTCCCGCGCTTTCCGAAATATAAGGACGATCAGCCATTCAAAGTTGTGCGCGTAAAATCGGTAAGGTCGGCGGACGGATATTATCAGGGCATGCCCGGAATCGACGGCAAACTGAAAAAGACGCTGAAAGAAAACAAATACGACGTAATACATATCCATTCGCCCTTCACCATGGGGCGCTTTTTCGCGCGTTACGGCAAAAAACACGGCATTCCCACGGTGTTCACCTTCCATACCAAATTCAAGGAGGATTTCGTGCGCATCCTGCACGCGAAGCCGCTGGTCGGTTTCATGATGCGCTATATCATGACGACCATCAACGCCTGCGACCACGTGCTCACCGTTTCGGACGGCGCGGCCGAAGTGCTGCGCTCCTACGGCTATAAAAAGGAAATTACCGTGATCAGGAACGGCACCGACCTCGTCTATCCCGCAAACGCGGCCGAGCTTGCCGCGCAGGTGGAGGAAAAACACGCCCTTGCGGGGCAAGAAAACGTGTTTCTCTCCGTAGGGCGCATCGTGGAAAACAAGCGGCTCGACCTGGTGCTCGACGCGCTGAAAATAGTGAAGGAACGCGGCGTCGACTTCCGCTTCCTCGTGGTCGGCGACGGTTCGTATAAGGAAAAGCTGGAAAACAAGGCGAAAGACCTCGCGCTGGCCGACAGGGTGATATTCACGGGAAAGGTGATGGACCGCGCCTTGCTTTCGGGCTATTATCTCAGGAGCGATTTATTCATGTTCCCCTCCACTTTCGATACCGCCAGCCTCGCCCCCATAGAGGCGGCCGCCCTCAAGCTGCCCAGCCTTATGACCAGGGGCTGTTCCACCGCGGAGATCGTTACGGAAAACCGCAACGGTTTTCTCGCGGGCGATACGGCGGAGAGCTGGGCGGACGAAATCTGCCGCATAGTGACAGACGAAAACCTTTTAACGCAGGCAAAGGAAAACTGCTATCGGGAGGTTTACCGCACCTGGGACGACGTGTGCGGGGAAGTTTACGACTTTTACGAAAAGGCGATCGCCTCCAAATAAAAAAGGCCGTGCATAAGCACGGCCTTTTCTTTTTAAAATCCGCCGCCGAAGAAATCGGAGCTGAAAACGTCGATCCCGTCGGTAAACATTTTTCCGGATTCCATCAGAACGTCGCGGGAAAATACGGCGACGCGCGCGGACGGCGCACAATAAGTTTTTTTCATCTTTTCATCCTCTCTTATCTTTAGTATCGGTATATATTTATTGTATCACCGTTTCCGCCGTTTGTAAAGGGGTAATTTTCAAAAAACGTACGCGAACATGAGATATCCCGCGCCCAAAAGCACGGCGAGAAAAGAAAAGTTGACGAGCAGGAACAATCCTATGTATTTTTTTACGTTATCGCCGTGTTTGCGGTAATTGGACAGCGTGATGAGGCTGGCGAGCGAGGCGATGGGCGTGCCCAGCCCGCCGATATTGACCGCCACGAGCAGGGCGGCGTAATCTACGGTGAATTTGGAAAGCAGCACCGCCGACGGCACGTTGGAAATGACCTGACAGCAGAGCGTGCCGAAAAGCAACGGATCGCGCGCCATCAGCATACCGAGCGTTTCCTTTACGGCGGGTATCCTCGCCATGTTGCCCGCGAACACGAAAAACGCGCAGAACGTGAGAAGCAGGCCGTAGTCCACCTTCATAAAGGCCTTGCTGTCGAGAAAGATCAGCGCGAGCGTAACCGCGGCCAGCCCCCAGTAATAGGGAAACACGCGGAAAACGATCAGCACCGACAGCGCGAAGAGCGCGAAATAAACGGCCGTCCGCCAGCCGCTCGGCTTTGCGTGCGCCTCCGTGAGCACCACGGCGGCTTCTTTTTTCACGAAGAGGCAGACGGTGAGAATAAGCAGAAAAGCGACGGCGAACGGGATCGCCATGACCGCGAAAAAATCGCCCGCGGGTATGTTGAAATAGGAATAAAGATACAAATTCTGCGGATTGCCGAAGGGCGTGAGCATGCCTCCGAGATTTGCCGCCACGTTCTGCATGACGAAGGTGAAGGCCATGTGTCTTTTCCGCCCGCACGATTCGAGCGTAAAATAGCCGAGCGGCAGAAAGGTAACGAGCGCCATGTCGTTGGCCATGATCATGGAACCGAAATAGGTAACGAAAACCAGCGCGAGTATGACGTTGCGCATGTTTTTGAACTTACGCACGATAATATCCGCCGTCCACACGAAAAAGCCGATGTTTTTGAGCGCCGCCACGACGGCGAGCGTGCAAAAAAGACAGGACAGCGTGCGCAGATCGAAATACGAAAGGTATTCCCCGTCCGGAGGCACGAAAAAACACGTAGCGACCGCGGCGGTAAGCGCGACGATGAGAACTATGTTGTTTTTGAGCGCGCAGGCGAGCGCGCGGGCGGGGGCGCGCCTGCGCGCGCCCCCGCGTCGTTCGGTAAATTCCGCCATTGTTATGTCCTTTCTTTCCGCGGCGGCGGAAAGCGGATGACCGCTCTGCGGTTTCCGCATATCTATTATAGTCGGAAGTTTCCGTTCGTCAAGCGATTGAAAATAGTTTTTAAAATAAAACCGCGGCGCTTTGCAAAAGCGCCGCGGCCGCACGTCATACCCACCACATATCTTTCATTTTAGGCTGCTTTATCATCACGCTCTTCATAAAGTCGATGGCTTTGTCCAGCCCCTCTTCCTGCGTCATCAGGCTGTCCTCGTGCTCGATGGACATATAGTAATCGTACCCGACCAGCCGCAGGGCGGTGCATACGTCCTTCCAGTATTTCTCGCCCGAACCGTAGCCCACCGTGCGGAAAATCCAGCTGCGGTGTATTTCGTCGGCATAGGGTTTCGTATCGAGCACGCCGTTGACCGCCGCGTTGCGGCGATCCACCGCGGTGTCCTTGGCGTGGAAATAATAGAGGGCGTCGCCCAGCGTACGGATAGCCTCGGCGACGTCTATTCCCTGCCATATGAGGTGCGAGGGATCGAGGTTGGCGCCCAGCGCTTTGCCTGCCGCGCCGCGCAGTTTCAGCATGGTTTCGGGATTGTATACGCAGAAGCCGGGGTGCATTTCAAAACAGATCTGCACGCCCGCGTCCTCCGCCTGTTTCGCATGTTCTTTCCAGTAGGGAACGAGCACGTCCTCCCATTGATATCTGAGCACGTCGGAAAACTCGTTCGGCCAAGGGCAGGTTACCCAGTTGGGCATATCGCCCTTGCCGTCGCCGGGACAGCCCGAAAAGGTAACGACCTTTTTTATGCCCATTTTTTCCGCCACGCAGAGGGCTGCTTCCAGCTCTTCGGTCGCCGTCCTCGCAACGGCCGCCTGCGGATGCACGCCGTTGCCGTGCACCGACAGTGCGCATATTTCCATATTGTATTTTGCAAACAGGTCCTTGAGCGCGGCGCGCTTGCCCGCGTCCTTTTTCAGTTCCAAAATGTCGGCGTGCGCTTTGCCGGGATAGCCGCCCGCGCCCAGCTCCATGCCGTCCACGCCCTTGGAAGAGAGATAGCGCAGCGCCTCTTCCAGCGTTTTATTTCCGAATACGGGGGAAAATACCGCTAATTTCATATGCGTACCCCCGTCAATCGAAATAAACGGGCCGACCCGTTTTCGCGGATTCGTAAATGGCTTCGAGGATCCGCGTTACGACGATGGCCTGTTCTGGCTCGACCACAAGCCTGCCCTTGCCGTTGACGGCGTTCAGGAATACCTGCGCTTCCAGAACGTGCGGCTTGTTCAGATCGGCGCTGCCTTCGAAAAAGTCCACGCCGCCCGCGCTGAAATCGGGAACGGTGATGAATTGCCGTCCGTTCTTCACGCCGTTTATGCGCAGCAGTTTGCCGTCCGTATCCATGTCCGCGCCCGCCTTGGTGCCGCATATGAGCGTCTGCGCCTCGCCGGGGACGGCGTGATTGAGCGCCCAGCTCGCGTCCACGGAGACGGTCGCGCCGTTTTCCATCACGACGAAACCGAAAGCGCTGTCCTCCACGGTGAATTTTTCGGGATCCCAGTCACCCCAGATGTTGCCCGTTGCGGTATCCTTATTGAGTTTGTGATAGGCCGTGCCGACGGCGTATTTAGGCTTGTAATTGTTCATGACGTACAAGGTCATGTCGAGCGAATGGGTGCCGATGTCGATGAGCGGTCCGCCGCCCTGCTTTTCTTCGTCCAAAAACACGCCCCACGTGGGCACGGCGCGGCGGCGGATCGCCTTGGCGCGGGCGAAATAAATCTCGCCGAACGTGCCGCTTTCCGCCTCCTGTTTCAGATAGCGCACTTCGGCGCGGTAACGGTTTTGGTAACCGATGGTGAGCAGTTTGCCGCTCCTGTCCCTGGCCTCTATCATCTTTTTCGCCTCGGCGAAATTGATGGCCATGGGCTTTTCGCACATGACGTGCTTGCCCGCGTCGAGCGCGGCTACGGTGATCTCGCTGTGCGAAATGTTGGGCGTGCAGACGCACACCATGTCTATCGTTTTATCTTTCAGCAGTTCTTTATAATCGGTATATGTTTTTCCCTTCCCTTCCGCGTATTCCACGTTCGCTTTTTCGGCGCGCTCCTCTATCAGGTCGCAGAACGCGACCATTTCCGCCTGATCCCCGAGCGCCTTATACGCGGGCATGTGCTTTCCGTTGGCGATGCCGCCGCAGCCGATGATGCCTATTCTTACCTTTTTCATAATCCTCTCCTATCTGTAATTTTTCATGAAAGCATAGCTTTCTTTTAAATATTCCGCTTCGGGCATGCCGAATTTCTCCGCTTCGAGAATGGACCAGGGCACTTTGAGCTTTTTGCCGAGTTCCATCACGGCGCCGCAGTCCGCTCTGCCCCTGCCCACGACGGGATTGACGCCCTCCGCGCTTTCGCCCAGTTCCTTGACGTGCAGAAAAAGCAGTTTTTCCCGCTGTTCCTCCATATACTTCAGCGCGTTTTTGCCGGCCACCGCCAGCCAGAACACGTCGAGCTCAAGCTTTATGCCGGGGACCTCCTCTGCCGTTTTCTTCACGTAATCGGCGCCGTTTTCAAACTCGTGCGCGTGGTTGTGATAGCCCAGCGTCATGCCGTTTTCCCGTGCCAGCGCCAAGGTGCGGCGGGTCTTTTCGAATTCCGCCTGCTCGTCCGCGCCTCTGTTGAACCCGATCCAGGGAATGACCGCCGCGGAAACGGCGAGCGCTTTCAGCGTCGGCAGTTCGGCGGAGAAAGCGTCGTTGCCGACGTGCGCCGAAACGGCGATAAGCCCGTATTTTTCGAGCAGCGCGGCGATCTCTTCGGCTTTCATGCCGTAAAATCCCGCGAATTCCACGCCCTCGAAGCCCGCGTCCGAAACGATCTTCAACGCGCTTTCCAACCCGTTTTCAGCTATGTACTCTCTCAGAGAATAAAGTTGAACCGCAAATTTCATAACTTCCCCCCTAAAACTTTTCCAGCGCCTTGACGTTGGGGCAGGCAAGCTCGCTTTTGATCGGACAGACGGGGCGCGCCCATGCCGCCGCGTTGAGCAGAATTTTTCTCACGTTTTCGTTATAGTACGACTCGTTGGTTTCGTGCCCCGGCTGGAAGTAGAACACCTTGCCCAGCCCGCGCCGATACGTTACGCCGCTGCGGAACACTTCGCCGCCCTGATACCAGCCGATAAACACCGTTTCGTCGGGTTTTGGAATATCGAAAAATTCCCCGTACATTTCCTCGTGGGCGATATCCACGTATTCGGGCAGCCCCGCCGCGATCGGATGCGCGGGATCGGTGATCCAAAGCCGTTCGCGTTCGTTGACCTCCCGCCATTTGAGCGTGCAGGACGTTCCCATCAGCCTGCGGAAAGGTTTGGACATGTGCGCCGAATGCAAAAATATCGCGCCCATGCCTCCCTGTACGCGCGCGGCTATCTTTTCCGCGAGCGCGTCGGGCACTTCGTGGTGCAGGCAATGCCCCCACCAGACGAGCAGGTCGGTGCCGCTTAGAACTTCGTCGGTGAAACGGGCGCACCCGTCGCCGTCCTCCTGCCAGATTGCGGTTACCTTGCCCGCCGCGGAAAAAAGTTCCTTCAACGTTTCGTGCAGCCCGTGCGGGTGCATCGCTCCCACTTCGCTGCTTCCGCGGAAGGCCGTGCCGTATTCGCTGAAAACGGTTATATTCATTGTTATCCCTCCTCAATATTTTACTTTGACGACTTCCCCCGTATCGGAAGAAAGTTTCGCCGCTTCCATGATCTTCATGACCGCCATGACCTGTTCGGGACGGATAAGCGGTTCTTTGCCGTTGACCGACACTTCGTAAAATTCCCGATAGAACGGCTTATCGGGCGCGGGCGGGACGGGCAGGGCCTCCCTTTTAATCGATTCCGCGCTTCTGTATGCCATCGTTCTCGTAAATCCGTTGCCCGCGGTGATGCCCGCGATCTTCATATCCTTTGCGTAAACGGGTTTGACGATCTCGCCTTCTATCTCCCAGTTCTTTATCACGGCGGTGCCGTCCGCGCCGTACACCATCCAGCGCGGGAGCGGGCAGAAACAGTTGGTATCCACCGTGATCTCCGCGCGAAGACCGTTTTTATAGCGGAGCTGGAGTTTGAACGCGTCGTCCACCTCGAAACCGAGGTCGTACGAATAATCGGCGTAAACGCTTTCGGGCAGTTCGTCTATCATGTAAACGAACTGATCGATAAGGTGCACGCCCCAGTCGAGCATCATGCCGCCGCCCGTTTCCTTAAATTTGCGCCAGTCGCCGGGTATGCCGTTCGACCCCTGCACGCGCGATTCCACCCGCCAGAGCTTTCCCAAAAGGTTTTGTTCGTAAATGTTCTTCACCGTGAGAAAATCCCTGTCCCAGCGCCTGTTCTGGTGCACCATAAACGTTACGCCGTGTTCGCGGCACGTTTGCAGCATTTCGGCGTATTCCCCGCTCGTGAGCGCCACGGGTTTTTCGCAGATGATGTTTTTGCCCGCCGCCGCGAAATATTTTACGTAAGGCAGATGCACGTCGTTCGGCGTGGCGATCAGCACGGCGTCCGTACCTTTATCCGCGGCGATCGCCTCTTTGGAACGAAAGGCGTTCCAGTTTTTTATCCCGCGCCTTTCGGCCT
Source organism: uncultured Eubacteriales bacterium (assembly GCA_900545325.1). Lineage (GTDB taxonomy): Bacteria > Bacillota > Clostridia > Christensenellales > Borkfalkiaceae > UMGS775. The sequence goes on along the minus strand of UQZE01000010.1, from coordinate 18,938 downwards.
CGGCATAACGGGTTTCGTCCGTATCGTATATGCCCGTGATGCTGTAATTTTCCAACGTCTCGATCACATCGCCGTGGTACGACCCCATGCCGCCGTAGCCGACGATCGCGAGATTTACCTTTTTCATAAAAAATCTCCTCCGCGCTTGCTTTTGCCATCGCTTTGCGATATAATGTCTTATATCAATTCCAATTATAAAGCGTATCGGGCCGTAATTCTCTTTGAAATTAGGGATGTTGTTCCCAAAATTTGCGCTTATTGAAAAAGGGGGAAGTAATGCAGTCTTATTACGAGGCGCACCGCGAAAAAATAACGTACATCGACTTTATGGAAACGCCGAGTTTCTGCGAACCGCATTTTCATTCGGCGGTGGAAATCCTCTACGCCTCGGAAGGGGCGGTGGATACCTTTATCAACGGCGCGCCGCGCACGATCGGAAAGGGCGAAATTTGCATCAGCGATTCCTACGACGTGCACAACTTCGACTCGCACGGCCTGAAATGCCGCATACTCATCATTCCTTCCGATTTTTTGGACGATTATTTCAAAGTGCGGGGCAAAAAGCACGTGGCGAGCAATTACGTTACAGACAAGGCGCTGTGTGTGAAGATAGACGCCGTGATGCGGCAGTTTTGCGACAAGCCCTCGCCCCTGCTGTCCAAGGCCTACGTCAACCTCATTTTAGGGCTTATTGCCGACGAAACGGGATTTTCGGACGCCGCCGCCGAGGATTTCCACATCATGAAAAAAATACTCGACTATCTCGAAAACAACTATTCGTCGGACATCACGCTCGAATCGCTTTCCGCCGAATTCGGTTACAGCAAGTATTATTTTTCGCGGATCTTCAACCGTTTTTTCCGTTTCAGCCTGAAGGAATACCTCAACCGCCTGCGGGCGCGGCAGTTCATTCTGCGCATGCGGAAGAACGAGGGCGCCGATATCATGAGCACGGCCTTCGACTGCGGTTTCAATTCCCTGCAGACCTTTTACCGCTGTTTCACAAACTACTACGGCATGGCGCCGAAAAAATATCTCGCGGGGTACGCGGGAAAATGATCCCGCAAAAAAATAAGCGCGGAAAGCAAAATGCTTTCCGCGCTTTAAATTATTTTTGCAAAAATCGGTTGAGCCAGGTAATGTCGAGCGCCCACTCCGAAATGCGGTTCCTCCGGCGGTGGTCCTCGTTCGCCCTGCCGAGCGCCGCGCGCATCTCAGCGTAGGTGCACTTGTTTACCTTCATATACCAGTCCTCCGCCTCCTCGCCCTTGCCGACGAGCTGCGCCCTGCCGATATGTACCGCCGTGTGGCAGCGGCGGCACAACGCCATAACGTCCGTCAGTTTCTGCACGGCGTGTTCTTCGTCGTATTCCCAGCGTTCGTGCGCCTCCAGCCGCTGCGTTTTCCTGCCGCAGATCATGCAGCGCCCGCCGGCGCGGGCATAGGCGTCTTTGCGCACCATCTCCCACTCGCGCGGTTTCAGCAAGCTGCGCAGGTTGGAATACCAGCACCCTTCGGGCACGAGTTCGAATTCGAGTTTTCTTTCCATACCGTTATCCCAAAATCGCCGCGGCGCGTTCGAGCTGCCTGTCCGCGCCCGTTTCCGACAAAACGGCGTTTTCGCCCCGCGCCTCTATCCCCTTGCCGTGAATACACGTTTGATCGTCCGGCCAGTAGATATACGCCGTCGTCAGTTTGATCGCCCCGCCGAATTTGGCGTTTGGGTAGGTGGTCTGCATGATGCCCTTGCCGTAGGTGGCCGCCTTGCCCGTTTCGGCGTTTTTCACCGCCACGAAAGTATCGTAGCCGATCACGCCGTAATGCATCATTGCGCCGATAAGACATTCGCTGGCCGAAGCCGTGCCGTCGTCCGCGAGCACGACCACGCGGCCGAGGCGGGAATCTTTGCGGCTGACCCGCGTGGAAAATTCCTGCGTGTCCTTTTTGGAATGCGCCACGGCGATCAGGCGGTTATTTCCTTCGAGGAAGAAAGAGGCGATCTCCTGCAACACGTCCATGTAACCTCCGCCGTTGCCCCTGAGATCGAGAATAAGGTTTTCCCTCCCGCGGGTAAACATATATTCGTAGGCCTCCCGAAACTGCGCGGGGGAAGTATACATAAAGGAATCGTAGCGGATATACGCCGTATCCTCGGGCAGATAGTCTATCTTTTTATCCTCCCGCGGGGTGCCGACGGGCGCTTTGCCGTCGTCCGAAAGGAACATATACCCCGTGCCGCTGTCCGCGTAAAACACGTAGCTTTCCTTAAAGCTTTCCTTTTTCATCACAAAAGGCTTTTCGCCCTCGCCGTAGTCCACCCAGAGCGTAAAATCGGCATACGCCGGCACGTTTTGCAGCGCCGCGGCAAAGCCGTCGTAAGTATCGAACGCGGTTTTTTCGCCGTTATATTCCACCGCCGTAACCAGTCCGCCCGCCGTAACGCCCGCGCGCTCCGCGGGAGAATTGCCCACCACGGAATAGATTTCGGGCTTATCGGAAACGATCAGGAAGGTAACGCCTATGCCGTACTGATTGCCCTGCGAGGTAGACACGAGGTCGGCGTATTCTTCCTTCGTGTAAAACGCCGAATACGGGTCGAGCAGTTCGTTCGCAATGGCCTTGAGATAGTCCTCGGCGGTATATTCGATAAGTTCGCCCGTTTCCTCGTCGTACACCATATAATTGTCGCCGATGAGGCCGAGCGCCCATTCCATGAGCTTTTCCTCTTCGCTCCGCGTGAGGTAATTCGTAAAATACCCCGCAAAAAAGACGAGCGCGAGCACGCACACGGTAAGGAGCGCCGCGAGGACTTTTTTGACAATGTTTTTCTTTTCTGCCATTTTTTCTCCGCGTTATTTGAGTAGTTTATATAAATAAGTGATGAGGCGGAAGGTCATCGCGTCGGAAAAGCGGCGGATATTCAGCCCCGTGGAACGTTCTATTTTGTCGAGCCGATACATCAGCGTGTTTCTGTGCAGATACAGCTTGCGCGAGGTTTCGCTCACGTTCAGGCTGTTTTCCAGAAATTCCTCCGCCGTATTGATCATTTCGGGGTCGGAAAACACGCTTTTCGCGTCGCTGTCCAAAAGGATTTCGAGGTATTCGTTCAGCTTGAATTTAGGTATGTCCTCCAACATCTTTACGAGGAGGAATTCCTTGAAAGTATGCACTTCGCCCTTGGAATTCATCGCCGTGCTCACGCGGAGCGTGGTCATTGCCTGCTGGTAAGATGTGTTCGCGTCCGCGACGGAGGACACCTTGCCCCCCACCGCAATGCCGACGCGCGCGCCCGTTTCTTCGAAAATGGACTGCTGCAGAAAGCCCGCGTATTCCGCCGAGGACTGGTATTCGTTGTCGCTCGCCTCGTCGATAAATTTTACGAAGACCGCGACGCCCTCCTCCATCGCCACGGCGATATCCGAGGAGTTGGTGGAAAAGTTGTTTAAAATATTGATGATTTCGTCGTTTCGGTTTTCCTTGTTGGACACGACGAGCACGTAACATTCCATCTGCGGCACGGAAAATTTGCGCATGTATTTCTGCACCTGCGGCCGGTTGCATTCTCCGAGCAAAATCATTTTGAGATATTCGCTCTGCGAAAGCTGCAGTTCCCGGTTGGAAGAGCTTTCGATGAGGTTCATGATGAGATAGGCGTAGTTCTTTTCCGTTTCGCCCACGCCAGCGATCATGCCGACCAGCCGCGCGTTTTTATATTTCAGCCTGAAAAAAGTGCGCCCGCAGGAGGCGTCGGCGTAGACCGACTCGAAATCCCTGACGGAAGGCAGCACGGCCTGCGCGTTCGGATCGGTGCTGACCACGTATTTCATGCTTTCGGCATACACCGTGATGTCTATGCCCGTCTTGTCCTTGATGGAGTTGAGCAGTATGTTGAGTTCGGAATCCATAGGTTTTCCCCTTTCTCTTCTTACGTATATTTTACATTATTTTGCGAAAATTTACAACCCTTTTTCTAAACGAACAGGAGTAACAGATAGCCGAGAGCCACGCTGAAGAAAAAAAGCGCGAACAGCACGAACAGATTTTTCTTCCAGCGGGCGCGGCTCTTCATGATGAGCGCCAGCCCTATGCCCGCGTTTGCGGAAAGTCCCGCGGCGAGCGCGGCGAAATTCAAAATGCCGAGGGAATAGCTCTGCGCCAGCAGAACGGAGGCCGAACAATTCGGAATGAGCCCGACGAGAGCAGCGGCGAGCGGCTGAAGATATAAATTAGCCGCAAGGAAACTGCCGATCGCGTCCTCCCCGATATAAAAGATGAGCGCGCCGAACGCGAGATTGACGATAAACACGAACAGCAGGATTTTGAGCGAGTGGAAGAGGGGATGAAAGATATATTTTTTCCATTTTCCTTCAAGTTCCTCGCCGCACTCCATGCAGTTTTCGGCGGGGCCGTCGTAGCCGAGCTTTTCCCTGCCCCGAAAGAGGAAGTTCACCAAATATCCCACGAGCACGCCGTAGACGAACTTGACCGCCACCAGCACGAGCGTGATCCAAACGGGCGTGCCGTTCGACAAAAGCACGATTAAGCCTTCGTCCGACGCCGAAATAAAAATGGCGAGGAGGGTGCCCGTGGCGATCAGACGGTTTTCGTAAAGCTTGGCGTACATGGCGGAAAAACCGCATTCGGGCACGATGCCCGCCGCCGCGCCCACCACGGGCGCCGCCCTGCCCGTAAGAAACTTTTGCAGTTTCGCCGTGTAGTTTTTGCTCTCTATGATTTCCAGAACCAGATAGATAAGAAAGAGGAACGGAAATATTTTTAAGCTGTCGAGGAGAGAATCCCACGCGACGTCCCACATATTGCACCTTTGGCGCGCCGTTTTTGCGGCCGCCGTCCGAAACGATTTTTTATACTGTACATCACCGCGGCCGTTTTGTCAACGATTTTTTTCGCCGCGTAACGCGATAAGGAAAAATTTTCCGCCTCTTGCGAGCCGCAGCGCCCGGGCGCGCCCCCGCCTGCCGCAAGGCGCTCTGCCGCCGAAGGATTGCCGCACCCTGCCGCCGCGCCGCAAAACGAAAACGCGACGGCAGCGACAGTTACGCCTAAACGAACGCAAATATTCGCAGACGCGGCGCAAACGGAAAACGCCGCCCGCGCCGATCCTTTCTATTATGTCCTTATTTTCCCCTGCGCAAACAACGGACGAAAAAAAAGACCGCTTTTTTCAAGCGGTCTTTTGTCGGCAACGATTATTCTTCGGTCTTCTCTTCTTCCTTGGTTTCGGGCTTTTCGGCCTTTTCCTTTTTCTTGAAAAGATTTTTGAAGACGTTTTTCTTTTCCTTGGTTTCGGTTTCCGCGGGAGCGGCCGCTTCCGCGGCGGGCGCCGCTTCGCCTGCCTCTGCCGCGGCTTCGGCTTTCGCAGCCTCTTCCGCTTTGTTTTCGAGGTAAGCTTTCTTCGATTCCTTGTCGCGCGCGACGATGGTCATTTCCGTTTCCTTGTCGAACAGGTGGCAATGCTGCACGTCTACGAGCATCTTGATGACGTCGCCCCTCTTGACGGCGGCACGCGCATCCACTTTCGCGACGAGGTTGTAAACGTCGTCCACGATGGATTTGATCTGATCGGGATTCTCTTCTTCCTTTTTCTTTTCCTCTTCTTTATTGAGCTTGCAGTAGAGGAGGGTTTCGGAACCGAGCATTTCGACGACGTCCACGTTGACTTCCATGCACCAGTCGGGATATTTTTCTACGAGATCGCTTTCGATATGCAGATCTTCGGGACGGACGCCGAACGTTACTTCTTTATCCGTATTGAGATAATCTTCGAGATTGTAGATGAGCTCCACCTTTTCTTTCGGGAGCAGTATCTTTTCTTCGCCGAATTCCACGTAAACCTTGGTCTTCGTACCCGTCAGCTTGGCGTTGAAGAAATTCATCTGCGGCGTGCCGATAAAGCCGGCGACGAACTGGTTGATCGGGTAATCGTAAAGCGCCTGCGGCGTATCGACCTGCTGCATGAAACCGTCCTTCATGACGACGATTCTCGTCCCCATGGTCATGGCCTCGACCTGGTCGTGGGTAACGTAGATGAACGTAGTGGCAAGTCTGTTGTGGATCTTGGTGATCTCCGTTCTCATCTGGGCGCGGAGTTTCGCGTCGAGGTTGGAGAGCGGTTCGTCGAGAAGGAATACCTTGGGTTCGCGGACGATGGCGCGGCCGAGCGCGACGCGCTGTCTCTGACCGCCGGAAAGCGCCTTCGGCTTTCTGCTCAGATACATTTCTATGCCGAGGATGCGCGCGGCTTCCTTAACTCTTTCGTCTATTTCGGCTTTGGGAACCTTTCTCAGTTTCAGACCGAAAGCCATGTTGTCGTAAACCGTCATGTGCGGATACAGCGCGTAGTTCTGGAAAACCATCGCTATATCCCTGTCTTTGGGCGCGACGTTGTTTTTCAGTTCGCCGTCGATATAGAGTTCGCCGTCCGAAATTTCTTCCAAACCCGCGATCATGCGGAGAGTGGTCGACTTACCGCAGCCCGAGGGGCCGACGAAGACGATAAACTCTTTATCCTGAATTTCAAGGTTGAAGTCCGAAACGGCGGTAACGCCGGAGGGATATACCTTATATATGTTTTTCAACGATAAACTTGCCATAGAAAATATTTTCCTCCAAACATAACTTTTTCTATGTTTCTATTTTACTACATTTGTTACCTTTTTACAATGGGCATATGTGATAAATATTTTTATCAAAACCGTACACCTTGCACAAATCCGCAATAACGCAAGCGTTTTTCAGCGGAAAAGGAGCATCATGAGGGCTTGTTCGGCATAGATCAGATTGCCCGCGCGGTCGAACGCGGCGCTCCTTTCGCCGTAAAGCACGTCGTCCGATACCTCTTCGCCGTGGCGCACGGGGAGAACGTGCATATATTTCGCCGAGGGCGAAAGTTCCATCAGTTCCTTCGTTATCCTGTACGCCGCGGGAAAGTCTTCCCCTTCGCGGCACGCCGAAGTTACGATATCCGCGTTTTTCACGGCGGCGGCAACGTCTGTCGTTACGCGCACTTCGCCGAACTGCGAAAGCTTTTCGTAAAGCGCGGCGTCGGGGCGGCAGTCTTCGGGGCAGCAGAGCGTTACCTCCGCCCCGCATTTCGCGTAGGCGTTCAGTTCTTCCGCGTTGACCGCGCGGCAGTCGCCGAGCACGGCGAGTTTCGCGCCCGAAAGCCTGCCCGTCTTTTCCCACACGGTAAACAGGCTTGCGAGGATCTGACAGGAGCTGCCGCGGCCGTCCCTTAACGCGACGACGGGCAGCTTGCCGAACGCTTTGAGCTGCGCGGCCTCCTCCGCCGCGAGATTTTTCACCACAAGACCGTTCACGCCGTAGCGATGCAGCATGTTGGCGGCGTCCAGATAGGTCAGCCCTTTCAGAAAGTCGGAATCGTTGGGCGAAAGATAGAGCGTTTTTCCGCCCAGACGGTTGACCGCCAGTTCGAACGAGATGCGCGCGCGCGAAGAACTGCTGCGCAGCATGATGGCCACGTTCTTGCCGTCGAACACGCCGAGTTTTTCCTTCACCTGCTGTTTCTGTTTGAGTTTTCTCGCGAGGTGCAGTATTTCGTAAATCTGCCCCTCTTCGAGATCTGCGGCCGAAAACAAGTGCCGTATGCCTATTTTCCCTTTCGCGCCGTATTTATTTATATCCATACGATAAGAATACCTCCCTTATCAGTCCAGCTCGTCGAGCGTCAGCTCGTAAGCGGGAACGATGTTTTCCATAAAATATCTCACTTCTTCCATATCGAGCGCGCGGATCGCTTTGAGCGTGGCGCTCTTGGCTTTTTTAAACTCGGAATTGCCCGACTTCACTTCCTCCACGCATTTTAAATACGCGGCTATCTTGTCCGCCGCCTTGGCGATCTTATATTCCCCGCTTTCCGTATCGGGAAGAACGCAGGCCTCGTAATCCGCTTTCAGTTCTTCGGGCAGCATGGAAAGGAGTTTTTTTTCCGCCTTGCTTTCGAGATCCTTGTACGCGCCGAGGATCTCTTCGTTGAAATATTTGATCGGCGTGGGCAGATCGCCCGTGATGACTTCCCCCGTTTCGTGATAAAGCGCGTATAAAACGGTTTTTTCCACGTCCGCAGAGCCGCCGTATATACGGTTTTTCACGAGCGCGAGCGCGTGCGCGATGACCGTTACCTGCTGGGTGTGTTCCATGATGTTTTCTTCCCGCACGGAACGCATGAGCGACCAGCGCTTGATATACTTCATTCTGTCTAAAAACGCGAAAAATTTATACATCGGCTTTTTCTCCGACTTTCAGTATATCACAAGAAATCGTTTGACACAAGAATTTTTTTGCAGTATACTTTACCTACAATAAAATATCGCTATGGGTGCCGTAAAAAGCTGAGATCATACCATTGAACCCGACAAGGTAATGCTTGAAGGGAAACGCAAAATTTTTTGCTTGCCGTTTGACGCGCCCTTTTCCGGGCGCGTTTTTCTTTTTGGCGATATGAAGGAGAGAATGTATGTTTGACAACTGGGATACCGAAATCCCCGCGCTTTCTGCCGACCAGCAGATCGAAGCGCTGAAAAGAGCGATCGAATCCGTGCAGGGGTTCGCCCTTTGGGTAACGCTCGCGCTCGCCGCGGTTCTGATCGGCGTCGCCGTGCTCATGCGCTTCAAATTTCCCGCAAAGCTGCGCGCCTACGCGGGCGTGGCCGCGGGCGTCGCCGTCGGCTATGCGGTAACGCTTATTTCCGTTATCCTTTATATGCAGATATCGCGCATGTCTTTAAAGGGCGAACTCGACGTGAACTTCTGGTTATGGGTGGGACTCGCCGCATACGCGCTCGCCGCGGCGGTCGCCTGCACGCTGGTGAAACTGTTCGCGCCCAAGGCGTTCAAATACGTGTTCTGGGCGGCGCTCGCGCTGTTCGCGGCTTACGTGATCGTCATTTTATGCCTCTTCCCCACGGGCGAAGGATACGAACCGAAAAACAAAACTTTGTACATTATCCTCTCGGCGCTGCTCGTCGCCGTCATATTGACGCTTTCCGTGCTCTTCGACCGCAAAAAGGGCGGCGCCTCCCCCACGAAACAGCTCGCCTATGCGGGCGTGTGCACGGCGACGGCGTTCGCGCTTTCCTACGTGAAGTTCTTTTCCCTGCCGATGGGCGGTTCGGTAACGCTCGTATCCATGCTGCCGATCATGCTCTACGCCTATATGTTCGGCGCGAAAAAGGGCGTGATGGTGGGCGTGATATACGGACTTTTGCAGTGTATACAGAGCCCGCAGATCTATGAACCCCTGCAGGTGCTGCTCGATTATCCCGTCGCATTCGGCGCGCTCGGACTCGCGGGCATATTCAAAGGCATGAAGGGTTTGAGAGGAAATATGCTTCTGGAATTCGCGCTCGGCATGGCAGTCGCCTGCGCGGGCAGATATTTCTCGCACGTGCTGAGCGGATATTTCGTATTCTATTCCTGGTCGATCTGGGAGGGACGGGAACTTTTGTACAGTTTTGCGTACAATTCCTTTATCTTCGTCGATCTGGCGCTCGACGTGCTGGCCGGCGGCGCGCTTCTCGCCTCGCGGGCGATGAGAAAACAGATCGCCGCCGTCAACCCGACGGAAACCTCCGACGAAACGCCTCAATAAGCAAAACCCCCTCGCGGACCGCGAGGGGGTTTTATTATGCGGATTAGCGGCCTGCGCGGCCGCTCCCGCTTTTTCCCTTTCAGTAAAAAAGCGCGAAGAGCGGCGACAACGCCACCGTCAATATTCCCGTTACCACGATCGCGCTTATCTTGCTCAGGCGCTTTTTCCCTTTCAGTAAAAAAGCGCGAAGAGCGGCGACAACGCCACCGTCAATATTCCCGTTACCACGATCGCGCTTATCTTGCTCAGGCGCTTTTTCCCTTTCAGTAAAAAAGCGCGAAGAGCGGTGACAACGCTACCGTCAGTATTCCCGTTACCACGATCGCGAGGCCGCTCATGGCGCCCTCTGTCTCGCCCAGTTCGAGCGCCTTGGACGTGCCCACCGCGTGCGCGGAAACGCCAAACGCCAGCCCTACCGCCACGGGGTTATGAATGCGGAAGAGCTTGCAGAGCGGTTTGCCGATCATTGCGCCGACCACGCCCGTTACCACGATGACCGCGACCGTGATTTCCTGCACGCCGCCGAGTTCTTCCGAAACGCCCATGCCGATAGCCGTGGTGATAGACTTCGGCAGCAGGGATACGTATATCTCGTGCGTAACGCCGAACGCCAGCGAAACGAGCAGGACGGCCAGCATGGCCGCCACCGCGCCCGAAAAAACCGCAACGCAAACCGCCGCCGCGTTCTTTTTCAGTATGCCCAGCTGTTTATAGAGCGGAATGGCAAGGCAGATCGTGGACGGCGTGAGCAGATAGCCGAGCAGAGAGGCCTGTTCTTCATACGCCTCGTAATCCATGCCGGTTACGAGCAGAAAGGCCACGACGAGGAGCACCGCAATGATGAGCGGATTGATAAAATCCTTTTTGAACCGCCTGTTGAGCAGCCAGCCGACAAAATACGCCCCCACGCTGATGAACAGGCCGAAAAACATCGATTCATTGAGAAAGTTCAGCATTATCGCCCTCCTCTCGCGCCTCGGCGGGCGCAGCCGTTTCCGCCGCCGGCTCTTCCGCCCGCGCGGCGGCAGGCCGTTTTTTCTTTGTAAGCGCCTGCGCGATCACGCCCGTAACGACCATGACGAACGCCGTTACCGCCGTCATGGAAACGAGCACTACCCAAAGATTACGGTAAAGGAGTTCGGCCGCAGTCATCACGCCCACGCCCGCGGGAATGAAGAGCATCGGCATGACTTTCAGCAGGAAATCCCCCGCCTTTTCCACATGTTCGAGCCTGACCGCCTTCGTGCAGAGCAGGACGAACAGAATGACCAGCCCGTATATGCTCGCGGGCACGGGCAGGGGAATGAGCGCGTGCAATATTTCCGCAACGAACGAAACGAGCAGTATCAGCAAAAATTGAAATACGTATTTCATAATTCCGACCGTAAAAAACCGCCCGATGCCGGGCGGCGTTTTTTATTTTCTGTTGAGTATTTCGAAAAGGTTGTCGTGATAGCATTTGAGGCACTTTTGAATGATTTTCACGGCCTCGTCCCTGTCCGCGGCGTAGTCCACCGCCGTTTCCTTGTTTTCCAGCTGTTTATACACCATGAAGAAATGGCGCATCTCGTCGAACACATGCTGCGGCAGATCGCTTATGCTCTTATAATTGTTGTATGTAGGGTCGGTCAGCGGTATGGCGATGATCTTTTCGTCCACGCTGCCGTTGTCCTTCATGGTGATGACGCCGATAGGATAGCACTTTACCAAGCTCATCGGCAGAAGTTCCTCGCTGCATAAAATGAGCACGTCCAGCGGGTCGCCGTCCTCCGCGAGCGTATGCGGTATAAAACCGTAATTGGCGGGATAATGGGTGGACGTATATAAAATCCTGTCCAATATGAGCAGCCCCGTCTTCTTGTCCATTTCGTATTTCTGCTTGCTGCCCTTCTGGATTTCCACCACGGCGACAAATTCTTCCGGTTTCACTCTGTCTTTATCGATGTCGTGCCAAATATTCATGTATCTCTCCTTTATTTCAGCCGCGCGACGAACGCCCTGATGCGCCCGACGGCCTCTTTCAAGTCTTTCATGGACGTGGCGTAGGAACAGCGGACGAAATATTTCCCGCTTTCGCCGAACGCGCTGCCGGGAACGACCGCGACCTTTTCCTCTCTGAGCAGTTTTTCCGCGAATTCCTCCCCCGTCATTCCCGTTTCCGCCACCGACGGGAGCACGTAGAACGCGCCTTTCGGTTCGAAACACTTCAGCCCCATGGCGTTGAACGAACGGTATAAAAATCTGCGGCGCTTATCGTATTCGTCGCGCATTTCCGCAATGGAAACGAAATTGTTCTTCAACCCGTCGCGCACGCCTTTGAGCGCGGCATACTGGCTCATGATGGGCGCGCATATCGTGGTGTACTGATGAATTTTAAGTATATTTTTAAAAAGATTCGGCTCGGCGCATAAAAATCCGATGCGCCAGCCCGTCATCGCGAACGATTTTGAAAATCCGTTGATGAGCACCACGTTGTTCCGCATTTCGGGGAACGCGGCGATGGAGGCGTGCCTCTGCCCGTAGGTAAGTTCGGCATAGATCTCGTCGGATATGACCAAAATATCGTGCTTTAAAACCGCGGGTACGAGCGCTTCCAGATATTCCCGCTCCATAATGCCCCCCGTGGGGTTGTTGGGATAGGGAAAGATGAGCGCTTTCGTCCTGGGCGTAACGCACTTTTCCAGCATTTCCGGCGTGAGCTTGAATCCGTTTTCGGCAAAACAGGGCACGGAAACGGGCACGCCGCCGCAGAGTTCCACGCATGGCGCGTAGGAAACGTAGCTGGGATCGGGAATGAGAACCTCGTCCCCCACGTCCACGACGGCGCGCAGCGTGGCGTCTATGGCCTCGCTCGCCCCGATGGTGAGCATGATCTCTTCGGGCGCGTAGCGCACCGAAAAGCGGGTATCGAGATATTCCGAAAGCGCGTTTCTCAGATCGGGCAGGCCGATATTGGAGGAATAATGCGTGCGGCCGCGCATGACGGACGCGGCGCCTTCGTTGCGGATTTCCCACGGGGTGGTGAAATCCGGATCGCCGACGCCCAGCGATATGATCTTATCCTGCGAGCCGGCGACAAGGTCGAAAAACCTGCGTATGCCCGAGGGTTTGATGTTTTTTACTTTGTCGATGACGAAATCTCTCATGCGTGTATCAGCTGCCGTTCAGCCGTCGGTCTATTGGTGATCTGCCCTTCTATCTTATATTTTTTCAGGATAAAATGCGTGGCGGTGCTGAGCACTCCCTCCAGCGCGGAAAGCTTTTCGGAAACGAAGCGCGCCACGTCCGTGAGCGTTTTTCCCTCTACGAATATCGCTATGTCGTATCCGCCGCTCATGAGATACAAGCTGCGCACTTCCCTGAAACGGTTGATTTCCTCCGCGATCTCGTCAAACCCTTTGAGCCGTTTTGGCGTTACCTTGACTTCGATGAGCGCTTCCACGACGCCCGCGTTTTCAAGCTCGCTGTTGGTGATGGCGGTGTATTTGACGATAACGCCGCTCTCTTCCAGCGCGCGGAGCTCGCGCTTTACGTTCTCTTCGCTTTCGCCGACCATGGCGGCGAGCTCTTCCGCGGTGTATCTTGCGTCTTCTTTGAGAAGTTTTATGAGTTTTGCCTGTATTTTTTTCATTGCGGCGTTCCCCTTTTCTTTTTATATACTATTTTAACATATTTCGGCGTGTTGTCAACCCGACGGAATAAAAATAGACAAATTTTTTCCGTTCGCTTGCGAAATACGCCGCGGGTGTGGTAATATTATCCCATGATCAGAATATGGATAAAGACTTTAAAAGATAACAAAATTGTAAAACAGGCGGTGTACGAGAGCGACGAAAAGATGGATTACGCCGAATTTCACAGGCACGTCTACGACGCCTGCCACCTAATCGACGAACCGTCGCCCGTCATAGTGAAGGCGCATATCTTCAACTTTGCGAAATATAACCACGTGAAATTTCTGCCCGACGACTTCGTAGAGGGCGTTTCCTTCGATAAAATGATACTGGAAAACATCTTGCGCTGAACGATTTCCGTCCGCAGGCATAATTTGCCGCCCTACTCCGCATAATAAACTGCGGAGGTGTATTTATGAAGACTACGACTATCATCGCGCTCGTGCTTCTGCTCGTCGGCGCGTTCAACTGGCTTCTCGTGGGCGTCGCTTCGTTCGACGTCGTGGCGTGGATCTTCGGCGCGGGCAGCGTCCTCGCGAGGATCGTATACGCCCTCGTCGGCGCGGCCGCGGTATGGATGATCATTTACTGGGCCCTTTACCGCCCGCTCAGAAGAGTTTAAGAAAAAATTACCGCCCGGTTTCACCGAGCGGTTTTTTTTCAGTTCGATTTACGCGCCTCGTAGCCGAAGAGCACGGGATATTTTTCCTGCGCTTTGCCGAGAGAGAAAAAAAGCGGCACGCCGAGCACGTACACGGCGACGCTCTGCGAAATCAGCAGGAAAGCGACTTGCAGCATATAGGCAAATTCCAACGCGCCGTACGCCCATATCCAGATGAGCGGCAGCAAAAACGCATTGAGCGCCACGGGAAATATACCGCCGACGGCGATCTTCGCCCACTTGTTTTTGACAGCCTTGCCGACCAGCCGCGTGAGCGCGGCGGCAAGCAGGGTAACGAGCGCGCCGAACACGATGTCCTGCACCGCGGCGCCCGAAATGAGGTTCGCCAGCATGCAGCCGACGAAAAGCGCGGGCACGCTTTCGGCAAACAGGAGCGGGAGCGCGGTGAGCGCTTCGCTCGGCCTGAACTGGATCGCGCCGCTCGCAACGGGCAGCACGATAAAGGTCAGCGCGACGTACAGCGCGGCGATCACGCCGGCGCGGGTCAGCATCTTCGTGGAAATTTTCATTCAGTTTTACCTCGGTTGTTTTATTGAAGTGTTATCCGAAAACCTTCGGCGTATATATTACCACGAATTTTCGCGCTTTGCAAGCGTTTTTACATAAAAAAACCGCCCGCGGCCTAAGGGGCGGGCGGCAGCGCCGCGTTCAGCTGAGCTGGGAGAGCATCTGGGAAAAAGTTTCCTTACTCTGGTCTATTTCCGTTTTCTGCGCGGGCTTGGTTTCGTAAAGCCCGTTCTTGCTCATCGCGGTGAACACCGAGAACTGATCGCCGATGGCGCCTTCCATATTGCTCTTGACCGCGCTCCTGAACGGCCTGCACGCGCCTTCGGTGATGGCCTCCGCGTACACTTTCACGAGCTCCTTTTCCGCCATGAGGATATCGGTGAGCGAATCCTTTTCGTTGAGCGTTATCTTGGATTTGTAGTTTTCCATGGCTACCTCCTTATAAAAGTTCGAGCAGCGCGTTGAAGCGCTTTTCGTGGTTGTCCGCGATCTTTCCCATCGTTTCGGCAAGGGCCTTATCGGTCAGCGTTCTCGAATACAGGCGGGCCTTTTTGCAGGCCCGGCCCTCGTAGGTCAGCAGATCCGATATGAACGTTACTTCTTTTTGCGTAAGATTTGTCATTTTACGCCTCCTTTTTTATCGATCTACCGTGATTTTTTCCCGCCGCGCGCTTTTTATACCCGACCTATGAAAAAACCCCCGCCGCGCGGGGGCTTTTTTTATTTCAGCATAAACCGCATGACCGCGGGATTGTGGTCGGAAAACTCGAAATCGCCGTCGATATTTTCGTTCGCGACGACCTGCACGTTGTCCGAAACGATAAAGCCGTCCAGCACGACGGAATAATTCACGCCCTTTTCGTAGGGCATATCCGTACTGCGGCAGGTGGGCGCGTTTTTCGCCGCCGCGAAAGAGAAATGTTCGGCGATGTCCTCGTCCGTAAGCACGAACACCCATTCGGGCACTTCCTGCCGCGTGGCGAAGGCGTCGAGCGAATCCGCTATATCGTGGTTGAAGTCGCCGCCCACGACCACATAGTTGCCCTTTTCGTACTCCGACCGCAGAACGCCGTTCAAAAGCTCAAGCTGTTTCTGGCGTATGGTGCCGCCCTCGTCGTAAGCGGACATGTGGGAATTGATCAGCACGAACTCTCTGCCGTTATCCACGGGCAGGCGGTGTACGGAAAAACACCTGTCGAGATCGAAGAATTTTGCGAATCCCTTATCCACGGGATACTGCCGCCTCACGGCGCTTTCTATCTTGTATTTCGAGAGCGTAACGATGCCCGAATTGCTCTTGCCGATGGGATCGTTGAAGGGATAAAGCAGTTTTGCCGAATGGAAATTTTCGGCATACGTATCGGCGTAATCCCCGAACTGCCCGACTATGTATTCGTATTGATTCACGTGGCGCGAGCGGTCGGCGTCGGTATCCACCTCCTGAAAGAAATAAAAGTCCGCCGCCTGTTCTTTGGCGAGCGCGACCGCGCCGGAGGTGTTCTTTTCCACCGTCGCGCGGTCCTTCGCCTTGGAATATTTACCGCTTACCTTTTCCCCCGTCAGCATCCTGCCCGAATCCATAAAGAAGGAAAAATCCTGCGCGTAGGCGCCGAATCCGATATTGTAGGTAACGATTTTAAGTTCTTTCCCCGCGGGCACCGTCTCCTCTGCGGAGCCGTTGACAGCAAGCGGCAGATTGTCTTCTATGCGGTCGTACTGGAACACGACGTACAACACGTAGCCGCCGACCGTGAGCAGCAGAACGCCGAGCAGTACGGCGAGCGTGATCGCCGTGATTTTCAATGTCTTTTTCATCTTCGTCCTCCCAAACGGTATTCGTAAATATAATCGTCCATGACGTATCCCCCGCCGATATCGCTGACGACGCTGTCCGCGCGGGTAAAGCCGAACTTTTCGTACGCGCGTATGGCGCGCGCGTTTTCTTTATTGACGGTAAGATACATCTTTTCATAGCCCAAAAGCCGTCCGATCTCCGCCGCCGCGGAAAGCGCCGAACGGCTCACGCCCGTTCCGCGGAATTCGGGGAACAGGTACAGCTTTGAGAGGAACAGCACCTCCCGTTCGGGTTTCAGCGCGCAGTATCCCGCCCGCTTTCCCGCCGCCTCGATAAAGAAATAGCGGTAATTTTCCTCGCGGATCTGCCTGTAAAAGGCGCTTTCGCTCTGGAATTTTTCCAGCATGTACCCGACCTGCGACGGGCCGATCAGCCCGTCGTACGCTTCGTGCCAAAGCGTTTTGCACATCTTTTCCAGTTCGCCGTACGCGCCGAACGGAACTTCGGTCAATTTTCCTTCCATACTGCCTCCTGCGGCCCGAAATAGTTTACGAGTTCTTCCTCCGCCTCCTTAAAATCGTAGGACACGGCGGTAAACACGAGCTTATCCCCCGCGCGCAGGCCGCGTTCTCTGCCGGGGAACACCTCCTCTTCCCTTTCCGCGGAAAAAACCCGCCGCGGAATGAGGTTGACGGAGAAGAGCAGGTCGGAAACGGGTTTGCCCTCCGCGAAACATCCGCCGCGCACGACGATTTCAATGTCGGCAGAGCGGCAGGTTTTATCCTTATACTCTTTTTTGAGCATGTTTTTCAGCATGCTTTCGTACGCCGACTCCCCGCGCAGCAGGCTCATGACGAAATACGCCGTGAATACCGCCGCCGCCGCGAAAAACAGGTTTGTGAACTGCCATGTGGTTTCCACCGCCAGCACGATCGCCGTAACGGGCGATTTCGTTGCCGCCCCCAGAAAGGACACCGTGCATAAAAGCACCGTCAGCGGGGCATAACTTTCGGACATGCCCATTGCGACGCAGAGCTTTGCCGTAAGCCCGCCGACAAGCGCGCCGAGCGAGAGCATGGGGATGAACAGCCCCCCCGTGGCGCCGTCCCCCGAACTGAGCGCGATAAGCAAAAAGCGCAGGGCGAAGAGCGCGAACATGAGGCCTGCGCCGTATTCCAGCGCGAGCAGATTTTCTATCAGCCCGTGGCCGCCGTAGAGCGCGTCGTTCAGAAAAAGGCCGATCAGCCCGATCAGACAGAACAGCGCTACAAAGCGCGCGAAACGCGCTTTTTTCGAGGGATGTCTGCCGTAAAAACGCGAGATCGCGTCGAGCAGGCGGCAGAACGCCGCGGCCGCCAGCCCAGAAAACAGCCCCGCGAGCAGGAGTATCCATATATCCTGAAGGGCGAACGTGTCCGGCACGGGCGCGGACAAGGCGAAGAGCGGCCCCGCCTCCATGCCCAGCGCGAGCGACAGCAGCGAGGAAACGAGGGTGGCGGAAAGCACCGCAGAAACGACGGCGAGCACCATGGTGGGCGCGATCTTCCTGTGCATTTCCTCCACCGCGAACACGATACCCGCGAGGGGCGCGCCCGTAGCCACGGCGAACCCGGCCGAAGCGCCGCCCGTCATGGTATATTTGGAAAAATTCCGCTTTGCGAGCGGCAGGCGGGAAGCGCCCTTGCCGAGCGCCGTGCCGAGCAGGACGGAGGAGCCCTCCGTGCCGAGCGGAAGTCCCGCGAAAAAGCTGATAAAGGAGTTGAATACCGCCCCCACCGCCGACCGCAGCCAGCGGAAGGAAAGCACGCCGCGCACCGCCCCCACGCTGCGCGGTATGCCGCCGCCGCGCGATTCGGGGGAATAAAGCTGCAAAAAATATTCCGCGGCGGCGAGGATCGCCAGGCCGAGGAACAGCAGCGGCGCAAAGAGCGGATGCGCGTATACCCAGGCGTAAATTTCCGCGGAGCCCGCCGTGAGCAGATCTGCCGCCCATCTGAAAAAGAATACGGCCGTGCCGACGATAAGCCCCACCGCCAGCCCGCTCGCCACGCAGGGCAGAAAGGTGTTCTTGATATATTTTATCCTGTTTTTACGCATACGTATCTCCGATAAATATATTAGAGTATAACACGTTATCCGCCGTTTGTAAAGCCCTTGGAAAAACAAAGGCCCGCCTAAGGCGGGCCGAAGTTTTATTCGAGTTCGAACGCGCCCGTGTAGAGCTGGTAATAGGTACCTTTCTGCGCGAGCAGCTGTTCGTGGTCGCCGCGCTCGATAATGCGGCCGTGGTCAAGCACCATGATGGCGTCGGAATTGCGTATGGTGGACAGCCTGTGGGCGATCACGAACACCGTTCTGCCCTCCATCAGTTTATCCATGCCCGCCTGCACGAGCGCTTCCGTGCGGGTGTCTATGGAAGAAGTAGCTTCGTCCAAAATCATCACGGGCGCGTTGGCGAGCGCCGCCCGCGCGATGGACAAAAGCTGTTTCTGTCCCTGGGACAGGTTGGCGCCGTCCCCCGTCAGCATGGTGTCGTACCCCTCCGGCAGCCGCGTGATGAAGTCGTGCGCGTTGGCGAGTTTCGCCGCCGCCACGCACTCTTCGTCCGTCGCGTCCAGTTTGCCGTAGCGGATATTGTCCATCACCGTG
>UQZE01000009.1 GCA_900545325.1 uncultured Eubacteriales bacterium | reverse complement strand
CGCGCCCGAAAAACCCGCTCCGATGATGATAGCTCTCATTTTTTTCTCCTATAAAGAAAGTATACACGAAAAGGCGGACGATTGCAACCGCCGCGCGCAAGTTTGATAAAATTCGGCGAAAATATTTGTCATTGCCGCGCGCGTATGTTATAATCGGAAAGGAGGGGAAACGATGAAGATTTGCAAGCATTGCGAATGTATCAACGAAACGGGCGTTAACCGCTGCGAAAACTGCGGGCGGCCGCTCGATAAATGCCGGGAAATATCCAAAGAAGAGATCGTTGCGGAAGACCGCCGCATCATCAGGCGCAAGCGGCTCGGCCGCCGTATTTTCGCGTGCATATCGCTCGTCGCGTTCGCCGCGCTCTACGTTGTCGCCGCCGCAGGCGCGTTCGCTTTCGGCCCGCCCGAAAACATGGACGCTTCGGAAACCGTCTGTTACGTATCGGGCTGGATTCTGGCGCCCGTCTTATTCGTCGTGTGGTTTTTGTCGGTGGTCATTCCCGAAAAGCTGTATAAAGCGCATTATAACGTGGATTCTTTTCTGACGCAGATAGACCTGTTTTTCGAAGGGTACGACGTAGACCGCGCCGACCTGCAGCCTAATTTCATATTCGACATACGCTATAAGATCGGCCTGTTCTTTGCGTATGTTATCCCTTTTATTCTGACGATTATTTATATCTCGGCGGCTTGGCAGGCGGCGTAAGCGTTGACAAAACCGCCAGAAACAAGGTACAATATTTACGATGCATAACGAAACGAACCTCCTGCGGCAGGCGGGAACATTACGTGAAAAAGTGAAAGTTTATTCTCACCGCGGCGGGGAACGGTTCTGGGAGCTTGATTTTTTAAGGGGGCTTTGCGTCCTCTTGATGATCTTCGACCATTTCATGTTCTGTATCTGGGGCGTGATGCCCATGGTGAACGAAATCCTCGGCACGTCCGTGCTGGAAAGCGCCGCGGCCTTTGCCGAACGGTATTGGGACAGCGCCTTCCGCCACACCGCGCGCTTTTTGGTGCTTTGCGTCTTTTTCGGCCTCTGCGGCGTGAGCTGCACGCTTTCCAAAAACAATTTCAAACGCGCCCTGCCCATCGCGGGGCTGGCGGTCTTTATCAATATCGCCTCCGCGGTCATAGAAGAATACTTCGGCGGCGGCATGACGGTCGTGTTCGGCGTTCTCCACATGCTTTCGGCCTCGGTGCTGATCTTCGCCCTGCTCGATCTTCTGGTTACGGCGCTCGTCAGAGCGTTCGGGATAGGGGAAACGGGGGAAAGCGTTCTGCGTTTTCTGCCGGGCGCGGTCGGCGTGGTGTTCGCCGCGCTGTATTTTTCCCTGTGGGGCGAGCTTTCCTCAGTCAACGGCTGGCAGGTCGTGGGCACGGTATCCGCGAGCGGAGACCGTTTGAAAGACATGATCCTCGGCATCTTCGTCGAAATGCCGCAGTCGCCGTACCTCATGCACGCCGACTATTTCCCCTTGCTGCCATGGGGCGCGTTCGTGCTCATCGGCTCGCTTTTCGGCAGGGGAATTTATCATACTTATGCGAAAAACGCGCTCAAAAGACTGAACGGGCCGTGGAACGCGGGGTTCTGCTTTCTCGGACGGCACGCCGCTCTCTTCTATCTCGGCCATATGGCGGCGGTGCCCGCGGTGCTCGTGTTTTTCGCGCTCGTTTCCATGATTTTTTAAAGGAGTTTCACTTTGAAAGGATATCAAATAGATCCCGCGTGGTCGATGTACGACGCGGTAAAACAGAACGTCGCCGGCACGGACATAAAGCGCGCCGTTTCCTTTTACGGCAAGAAATACACTTTCGACGCGATTTTCCGCTATATCGATACGCTTGCGGAAAACCTTAAGGAAAAATACGGCCTGGGCAAGGGGGATACGCTCACGCTCTGCATGCCAAATTCGCCCTCCGCGCTGATAACCTTTTACGCGGCGAACAAGCTGGGCGCGGCCGTCAACCTGGCGCACCCGTATATCCCGCCCGAAAAGCTCAAAGAGAGCGCGGAAAAGACGGACAGCAAGATCGTCGTGGTGTACGACGCTTATCCGCATAAAGTCCGCCCTGATTTCAAGGCCGTTCTGCTCGAAAGCGACTGCGGTTATTTTATGGGCGCGGCGGCGAAAGCGTATTACCGCCTGACCAAAAAGAAGCTCGGCTGGGGCGAGAGTCTGGAAAAACTCATCCGCCGCGGGAAAAAGAGTTTTTCCGCGCCCGCGAAGTTCGGGTTCGACGAACCCGCCGTATACCTTGCGAGCGGCGGCACGACGGGCGAGCCGAAGATGATCATGCACAACAACTACACTTTCAACCTGCTCTGCTCCAAGGCGCCCGAATTCCTGCGCTACGATGTGAGCGAATACGCTTCTTTATATAACGTGCTGCCCATTTTTCACGGTTTCGGGCTTTGCATCAACATGCATATGTGCATGATGATCCGCCGCACCAACATCATGTGCATCAAGTTCGACGCCGGGCGTTCGGCAAAGCAGATCATCAAGGAAAAGGCGAATATTCTGACGGGCGTGCCCACCATGTTTTTAAAGCTGTTGGGGGAAAAGCGCTTTGTGAACGGCGATCTTTCCAACATCAAGGACGCGTTCGTCGGCGGCGACAGCGTGAGCCCGAAACTGGTGGAGGACTTCAACGCCGTGCTGAAAAAGAACGGTTCTCCCGCACGGCTTTACGAGGGGTACGGCCTGACGGAAACGGTAACGGTGTGCGTGGTCAATTCCGCGGCGCACAACAAGAACGGCTCGCTCGGCTATCCTTTGAGCGGCACGGAGATCAGAATAGTCAAAGACGGCAGTTTCCTGCCCTGCGGCGAGGTGGGGGAGATCTATCTGCACACCCCGCAGTTCATGCTCGGCTACATGACGGGGGAGAACCCCTTCGAAGAGATCGACGGCGTGCGCTGGCTGAAAACGGGGGACTACGGCTGGCTGGACGAGGACGGATTCCTTTACTTCAAACAGCGCATCAAGAACATGATAAAGGTGAGCGGCGTGCCCGTGTATCCCTCCGAGATAGAGGGCGTCGCCATGAAAGCCGAGGGCGTGAAAAAGGCGTGCGCGGTCGGCGTGAAGGACAGCGTCAGGGGCCAGCACGTGCGGCTGTATTTGGAAACCGAGGGCGACGCCGAGGCCGTAAAGGCGCGGGTGTCTGCGCTCTGCAAAGCGCAGCTCCTTGCGTACGCCGTACCCAAGGAAATCGTCGTTAAGGAAAAACTGCCCGTCAACCTCATCGGCAAAATAGACCGTAAGGCGATCGAGGAAGAGGCGGAGCGGAATTAAAGCGCGGATACCGCGCTTTTTTCGTTCCGGCGGCGGAATTGCGGTGAGAAAAGGCGGAATGAGGCGCGGAAACGGCTATTTTTCCGCCGCCGCCGTCAAGGCGCTTGTCAATCGCGGAAACTTGTGTTAAAATAAAAAATATGGCTAAAACAACGGAAAACGACAACTTGATACTGAAAATACAGGAGGGGGAACTCTTTAAGTTTTTCGATTCCGAAGAGCGCAAGACCATCACGGTGGGCAGTCGGCGGACGGACGACATCTGCATCAAATCCCAGCTGGTTTCCCCCGCGCAGCTCGTGCTTTTTAACGAGGGCGGCGCGTGGTATGTGCGCGACGACGGCGGCGAGGGCGCGCGGAGCGAGATCCTGCTCGGCGGCAGGCGCCTTAAACGCAATCCGTCGCGGCTCGACGGCGATATCACCATACGCCGCGCGGGCGATAAAAAGACGGTGGTCGCCGTTCTTTCCGCGGTGCGGCGCATCAACCGCCGCCACAATAAAAAGCGCATAGACCTCACCGAACGCAGCGTAACTTTCGTCGGCAGCGGCGAGGGCTGCGACGTGGTGGTGGATAACCCGCTCGTCGAAAAGAAACATTTTTTTATCGTATACGACGGCAGAAACTGCTACATAGAGGACTGCAAAAGTTCGGGCGGCACCTACGTCAACAACAAAAAGGTGCGCCGCGCGAAGCTCAGCGATTACGACAGAATTTCCATTCCATCCGCGGCGTATACGTTTTACGGCAACAAACTGCTTTTTTCCACCTCGGCGGCGGGCATACAGATAGACGTGGCGGGTATTTCCAAGGAGGTTCCCGACAGGACTTCGCGCAGAAAGACGGTTACGCTCGTGCGCGACGTAACTTTCCGCATAGAGGCGGGCTCCTTCGTCGCCGTCGTGGGCGGGAGCGGCGCGGGCAAGTCCACCATACTCGACTGTATCAACGGCATACGCCCCGCGACGAGCGGAAAGATCTTTTACGATACCAACGACTATTACGAAAACATAAATTCCTATAAGGGCGTGATCGGCTACGTGCCGCAGAAGGACGTCATGCACGACGATCTCACCGTGGAAAACGCCCTTTACTACACCGCCCTGCTGCGCATGCGCACCGACATGGAGCGCGCGGAAGTGATGGAATGGGTATACAAGGCGATAGAGGACGTCAAGCTTGCGGGCAAGGAAAAGCTGAAAATCAGTTCTCTTTCGGGCGGGCAGAAAAAGCGGGTGTCCATCGCGATGGAACTGTTGTCCGATCCCAAAGTCATCTTTTTAGACGAGCCGACCAGCGGGCTTTCGCCCGATCTCGACCTCGAAATGATGGAGCTTTTGCGCGAACTTGCGAAAAAGGGGCGCACCATCGTGGTCATCACGCACGCCATGGAAAATCTCGACAAGTGCGACAAAGTGGCCTTTTTAGGGTGCGGCGGAAGGCTGTGCTATTACGGCAAACAGGCGGACGTGTTCGCGTATTTCAACAAAAAGAGCTATTCGCGCATCTTCGCCGCGCTCTCGGACGAGAGGACGGCGGAAATTTTCGAGGCGAAATACCGCGCGGGCGATTATTACAGGGAAATTTCCCTCGCGTTTGAAAAACTCTACGGCGGGGCGCGGCCGAAAGCGGAGGCGGGCAATGAAGAGGTTTAAAAAACATTCCGCAAAGACCAACATCACGCATTACGGGGTGCTTATCCGCCGCCAGTTCAGGCAGATCTTTTCCAACAGGCGGACGTTTTTCTCTCTGCTGCTGCAGGCGCCCGTCATGCTGGTCATCTCGCTTTTCGTCTACGATAAAAACACCTTTGCCGAAGGGCAGGTGCAGGTGTTTTCCGCCAGCACCATCATCTTCGTGCTGGTGCTGGTCAGCGCGCTCATGGGCATACTCAATTCCTACCGCGAGATCGTGAGCGAGCGGGAAATCCTCTCGCGCGAAGTGTTCGGCGGACTGGACGTAACGGGGTACGTCCTCGCGAAATTCACCGTCCTCGCCGTCGTGGGCTTCGCGCAGTGCGTCATTTTGACGGCGGGCGCGCTCATATTCATCGACTTTCCCTTCGTGTCGCCCGTGTTCGGCACGGCGGCGTTTTTCCTCGCGGTATACCTTACAAACGTTTCGGTCGCGGCCATGGGGCTGCTGATCTCCTCGCTGCTGAAAAACGCGGGCAGCGCCATTCTGCCCGTGCTTATCGTCATCATCATGCAGGTGGTGTTTTCCGATTCGGTCTTTCCGATCGAGGGCGCGGCGCGCGTGCTCTGCTACGTAACCTCGGCGCTCTGGGGCGTTTCGCTCATCGGCTACGCGTGCGATCTCAATTCCTACGTAAAGGGGTACACGTACAACGAAATTTACAACTATTCGCCCGCGGTGTGCATCGCGGTGCTCGCGGCTGTCGCCGTAGTTTGCCTGGCGCTCGCCGTGCTCAAACTGAAACGGGATTATAAAGATAAGGAGTAACGTTTATGGAAAAAAGGCCTGTCGCCGCAGTCTTGTACGATTTCGACAAAACGCTTTCGCCGAAAGACATGCAGGAGTATTCCGTCATTCCGGAACTCGGCATGGACCCCGCCGCGTTCTGGGCGGAGGCCAACCGCCTGGCGGAAGAAAACCGCATGGACGGCAACCTGGCCTGGATGTACGAAATGATATTGCAGCTGAAATCCCGCCGCAAAAGCACGAAGAAAGAATATTTTTACGAATGCGGCAAAAAGGTGGAGCTGTTCAAAGGGGTGGAAAGCTGGTTCGATCGCATCAACGCCTACGGCGCGGAACGCGGTCTCGAAATAAAACACTACATCATTTCTTCGGGGCTGAAAGAGATCATCGAGGGCAGTTCGATCGCAAAGCATTTCGACAGGATCTACGCCTCCACCTTTCTCTATACGGCGGACGGCGTTACCGAATGGCCCGCGCAGTCGGTCAACTACACCAACAAGACGCAGTTTATTTTCCGCATTGCGAAAGGGCGCTTCGAAGAGTGGGACAACTCGGTGAACGATCCGATGGACGAGGACGATCTCGCCGTGCGCTATTCCAACATGATTTATATAGGCGACAGCGCCACGGATATACCCTGCATGCGCCTTGTCAAAAGCCGCGGCGGTTATTCGGTCGGCGTGTACGACGGCGAAAAGAACCTGAAAAAGAACGTTTACGAGCTGTTCGACAGCGGCCGCATCAATTTTTTCGCGCCCGCCGACTATTCGGAGGGCAGCGAGCTGGACGGCGTGGTGAAAAAGATCGTTTCCCGCATTTCCGCCGAGGAGGATCTCCGCCGCGTGAGCGCCAGGAACAAGGCGCTCGCCGCCGATTATAAAAAATATTCCGCGGCAAAGCGCGCGCTCGAAGACCAGGGCGGCGGCGCGGACGCGGTGTTGAAAAAACTCAAGGAAAAGGTCAAGGGCGACGTAGAATAGACTTTAAGGACTTTGCTATGATCAAAGTCCTTTTTTCGGCTGTTTTTCCGCGTAAATCGATTGCATTCCGCGCCGTTTCGTGATATAATCGGTATGAAATCAGACTAATAGGGAGGCGGAATGAAAGAGCTCGGCAAAATGGTGAACGCGTATTGCAGACTGCGCGACAGGCAGTACGCGGTATACGCCGCGTGCGCGAAAAAGCATGATCTGACCGTAAACGAATTGTTCGTGCTGGACATTCTATGGTTTGCTCCGGAGGGCTGTACGCAGAAGGATATCTGCAAACGCCTTTCGGCAAACAAGCAGACGATCGCCGCGATCGCGGGCAGATTTTTAAAAAAGGGATATATCGCTTTGGAGGAAGTGAAAGAGGACAGGCGCAACAAGCTGATCCGCTTTACGGAATGCGGAAGGGCCTACGCCGGGAGCGTCATACCGCCCGCCGCCGCGGCCGAAAACGCGGCGATGGAGCGGCTGGGACCGGATAAAATCGCCGAACTCGTGCGGCTGACGGAATCGTTCACCGAAAATATGGAAAGAGAATTTTCCAAGGTCTGCAAAAACGCCTCCGCGCGGTCGGAAAATTAACTTCGGAGAAAACACGGATGTATTCGCTTTTGCTCATTCTCATCTACATAGCTTTCATCAGCCTCGGACTGCCGGATTCCCTTCTCGGTTCGGGCTGGCCCGAAATACACGCGGACATGAACGTGCCCGTGTCCTATATGGGCATCATATCCATGGTCATATCGGGCGGCACGATCGTGTCCAGCCTTTTGTCCGACAAGCTCATCAGAAAGCTCGGCACCCGCGTCGTAACCGTGATCAGCGTGTTCCTCACGGCCGTCGCCCTGTTCGGTTTTTCCTTTTCGGACAGATTCTGGATGCTTATCGTCTTCGCCGTGCCCTACGGTTTGGGGGCGGGCGCCATCGACGCCGCGCTGAACAACTACGTCGCGCTCCACTATTCTTCGAAACATATGAGCTGGCTGCATTGTTTCTGGGGTGTGGGGACGATCGTCAGCCCGTTCGTGATGAGTTACGCTCTCAGCACTTCGGTTTGGAACAGCGGATACCGCATCGTCGGCTTTATCCAGCTGGGCATCGCCCTGCTCCTGCTCGTTACGCTGCCCGTATGGAAGGTCAACCGTCGGGAAACGGAACAAAAACAAAAGAGCGTGGGGCTGATCGGCGCGCTGAAAATCAAGGGCGTGCCCTTTCTTCTGATCGGTTTTTTCGCCTACTGCGCCGCGGAAGCGACGGCAATGAACTGGGCGAGCACGTATTTCGTGGAGGTGAAGGGGATTTCTACGGAACAGGCGGCGAGGTTCGCCTCCCTCTTCTATATAGGGATCACCGCGGGGCGGTTTCTGAGCGGTTTCGTCATGGATAAGCTCGGCGACAGGAAGATGATCGTCCTCGGCGCCTGTATTCTGATCTGCGGCGTCGTTTCCCTGCTGATCCCCGTGAACGAACCCGTCGTTTCGCTCGTCGGATTCGTCGTGATCGGTTTCGGTTGCGCGCCGATCTATCCGTGCATCATTCACGCCACGCCGAATAACTTCGGCGCGGAAAACTCGGGAGCGATCATCGGCATACAGATGGCGAGCGCCTACGTCGGCTCCACGTTCATACCGCCGCTGTTCGGCCTGCTCGGCAACGTCGTCGGTTTCAACATCCTTCCCGTATATCTTTTGATATTCGTCGCCGTCATGCTTTTCATGACGCAGCTCACGTTCAAGATAACGTCGAATAGGCTTTCGGAGGACAAAAAGCAATGATACTCAACACGGGCGCGCGCACGGATACCGTGCAGTATTTTACGCCCTGGCTGCTCAAACGGTTTCAAGAGGGTTACGTTTACACGCGCAACCCGCTTTTCCCGCATAAAGTAACGCGCTACGAACTTTCGCCCGACAAGATAGACGCGGTGATGTTCTGTTCCAAAAACTACGCGCCGATCCTTCCGCGGCTGCGCGAGATCACGGACAAATACCGCACCTATTTCCACTACACGATCACCGCTTACGGCAAGGACGTCGAGCCGGGCGTGCCGTCGGTCGAAGACAGTATGCAAACGCTCGCCGAACTGGAAAAAACAGTCGGCAGAGAGAAAATAGCCTGGCGTTACGACCCCGTTCTGCTCACGGGAAAATATACCGTGGAAAGACATATCGAAACCTTTGCCCGCATGGCGGAAAAACTCGCGCCGCACGTAGACAGGTGTATTTTCAGCTTTGTCGAAATGTACAAAAAGCTGGAATACAACATGCCGGAACTCATACCGCTGACGCAGGCCGACAAAGACCGCCTTGCCGAAAGAATGGGGAAGATCGCCGCCCAAAACGACTTGTGGCTGCAGACCTGCGGCACGAACGGCGATTATTCGCGGTACGGCATACATCCTTCGGGATGCGCCACGCTGGAAATGATCGGCAAAGCCAACGGCTGTCGGTTCAGGGACATAAAGCACAAGGGCCTGCGCGCGGGCTGTCATTGCATCGAAAGCCGCGACATCGGCGCCTACGACACCTGCCTGAACGGGTGCAGATACTGTTACGCCAACAAAAGCCCGCAGAAAGCGCGCGAGAACTACCGCCTGCACGACCCGGATTCACCGCTTCTGCTCGGCTATCCCGAAAAAAACGACGTGCTGATCCAAGGCAGCCAAAAGAGCTTTTTGCAGGCAGAAACGCGGCAGAGCTCCATGTTTGACGGAGAAAGGCTATGATAATCCGCGAAACATATACGCAGAACGTCATAAATAAATCCAACCAGCCCGTGTGCGATTATGCGCTCAATCCCTATGTCGGCTGCGCGCACGGCTGTAAATATTGTTACGCCTGTTTTATGAAGCGCTTTACGGGGCACGACGAACCGTGGGGAGAATTTCTCGACGTGAAGACATGGAAACCAATCTCCGAACCGTGCCGATATGCGGGCAAGGAAATATTCGTCGGTTCGGTTACGGATCCTTACCAGCCGCAGGAAGAAATTTACTGCCGTACGCGCGCCGCGCTGGAACAGCTCCGCGGGAGCGGCGCAAAACTTTCCATAGCGACAAAGTCCGACCTCGTTCTGCGCGATCTCGAACTTATCAAGAGCTTTCCCGACGCCCGCGTTTCCTGGTCGGTCAACACGCTTAACGAAGAATTCCGTGCAGATATGGACGACGCCGTTTCCATAGAGCGCAGGCTGGCGGCGATGGCCGCGTTTCACCGCGCGGGCGTGCGCACGACCTGTTTTATTTCGCCGATCTTTCCGGAGATTACGGACGTAAAGGCGATTATAGAGCGGGCGAAAGACAGTTGCAACCTGATCTGGCTGGAAAATCTCAACCTGCGCGGCGCGTTCAAATCGCAGATCATGCGGTATATCTCGGAAAAATATCCGCATTTGCTGCCGCTCTACCGCGATATCTACGTATACGGAAAGCGGGATTACTGGGTTTGGCTGGACGGAGAAATGCGTTCGTTCGCGCGCTCGCTCGGCTTGGAATACGCGACCAACGACGACACGCTCAGCCGCCCGTTCGGCGCGCCGCCCGCAGTAATCAATTATTTTTATCACAGCGAAATAAAAAAATCAGCGAAAAAGAGGTGATTTCATGCCGGAGCTGCCCGAAGTGGAAACGGTGCGGCGCGCGCTCGCGCCGCGCTTGAAAAACAGAACATTCACAGACGTACGCATCATAAACGGCAGCGTCGTCGCCCAACCTTCTCCCGCGGAGTTCGCCGCCCGCGTAAAGGGACAGACCGTCGCGGAATTCGCGCGGCGGGGAAAGTTTCTGCGCTTTCTTTTTGAAAGCGGCTGCACGCTTACCCTGCACCTCCGCATGACGGGATGCCTGACGGCAGCGCCGCGCGGCGCGCCCTGCGAAAAGCATACGCACTTGATTTTTTCGTTGGACGACGGCGGCGAGATCCGCTATGAGGACGTGCGGCGTTTCGGAAAATTCTGGTTTACGGAAAAAGGCGCGCGGGATACGAGCGGAATTGAAAGTCTCGGCCCGGAACCGGGCGACGCGATCACTGCGGGGTACTTAAGGGAAAAGGCGGGAAAGAGTGGCCGTTCCGTCAAGGAAATGTTGCTCGATCAAAGCGTCGTGGCGGGGATCGGCAACATTTATTCGGACGAAATTCTGTTCGCGGCGGGTATCCGCCCCGACCGGCGCTGCGATTCCCTGGAGGACCAAGAATGGGCGCGCCTTGCGGCGGCCATACCCGAACGGACGGCGTTTTTCATAGAAAAGAACGCCATGACTTTTGAAGAATATGTTCTCGGCAAAGGCCGGGAATACCGCAGCGCGCCCTGGCTGCGGGTGTACGGAAGGGCGGAAAAGCCCTGTTCCGTATGCGGCGGCGCTCTGCGCCGCACCGTGATCGCGGGCAGGAGCGCGGTTTTCTGTCCGCATTGTCAAAAATAATAAAGAAAACGGCATGGCGGGGCCATGCCGTTTTTTGCGGCCGCGGAAGGGCGGCTTTATTCAGTATTTGTCGTTGAACGGGCCGAAACCTTTGCCGAACACGTCCACCGCGTCGCTCACGATAAAGAACGCGTTGGGGTCGAACTGTTTCACGGTGCCCCGCAGAAACTCTATCTGCGAGGGCTTCACGCAGGTCATTAAAATCTGCTTGTCGTGCTTGGTGTACATGCCCTTTCCCTCCAGCATGGTTATGCCGCGCGGGGAGGACTTCAAAAGAAAATCGGAAATCGCGTCCCCGTTTTCGGTGATGACGTAGCAGAGTTTGGACTTGTTGAACCCGACCACGATGAGGTCGCTGATCTTCGCGCTCACGAAAATGACCATCAGCGCGTAAAAGAGGTTTTCCACGTCTTTGAGCGCGATGGCGCCCGAAATGACGATAATGGAATCCAAAACGGCGATACAGGCGGGGATGCTCAGAAATTTCAAAAAGCGCTGTATCACCCTGCCGAGCAGTTCTGTGCCGCCGCTCGAAACCTTGAATTTGACGAAGATCCCCACGCCTATGCCCTGCAGTATGCCGCCGTAAACGGAGGCGAGGATTCTGTTGTCGGTGGGCGACGGCAGCAGCTTGAATAAATCGAGCGCCAGGCCGAGCACAACCACCGTGATGAGGCAGCGCAGAATAAAACGCCAGCCCATCTGTTTCAGCCCCAGAAGAAGAATGGGTATGTTC
This sequence comes from uncultured Eubacteriales bacterium, assembly GCA_900545325.1. Taxonomy (GTDB): domain Bacteria; phylum Bacillota; class Clostridia; order Christensenellales; family Borkfalkiaceae; genus UMGS775. The sequence goes on along the minus strand of UQZE01000009.1, from coordinate 15,990 downwards.
AGCAGGATGGAACAGACGCCTATGTTGAAATCGGTCAGCAGGTAAATGAGCGTGGCGAGGCCCGACGTGCCGCCCGAAACGATATTGTTCGCGGCGAGAAAACAATCCACGCCCGCGGCGAACACCGCGCAGGCGACGAGCATGGCCGCGTAGCGGACGGCCTCTTTTTTCAACTTTTCTTTATTTTCGGCTTTCACGTTTTTTCTCCGAAAGTTTAATCCGCACATCAGTTTAACACAAAAACGCGGAAAGCGCAAGCGCGTATAAAAATTATTCCGCTTTCTTTCAAATATTACCCGCGGCGGGGAAATTTTTTCGGAAAACGTTGACGGAATACGGCCGCGGCGCTATAATAAAAGCATGGAAATTGACGTTTATTTTATCGCGGGGCAGTCGAACGCCTCCGGTTATTCTCTCTTTCGGGAAGAGGACGTTACCGACCCCGCCCTTTTTGCAGGTTACGATTACGTGCTTTATGCGGGCAACTCCCGCTGTGCGGACGCGGAAAGGCGCGCGGTGAACCGCGTTCTCCCGCTTTGCAAAACGAAGATCGGCTACGGTTACGATCAAAGGCATTTCGGCCCGGAAGCGGGCATGGCGCAGGCGTTTTCGGCGGAATATAACGAAAAGAGCGGGAAAAAGGCCTGTATCGTGAAATACGCCGCGGGAGGCACGTCGCTGCTCGATTCCCTCGAAGGGTCAAACGCATGCGAAGGCAACTGGACGCCGCCCTCCTACGCGCTCGCGTTCGGCGCGAAGGACGGCCGCACGGGCGGGCTGTACCGCCGTTTTATGGCGCAGGCGGCCGCGGCATACGCGGAACTCGTCGGGGCGGGCTATTCGCCGCGCGCCTGCGGGCTTTACTGGATGCAGGGCGAGGACGACCGCGCTGAACCGGAGGAATACGCGAGGGCGTTTCCCTTTCTCGCCGCAGATTTCCGCCGCGACCTTGGCGCGCTTTTCGGCGCGGATCTGAGCGGAATGCCCCTGCTTGCGGGCGAGATTTCCCGCACGTTCGCCTGGTTCGAAGACGCCGACCTCGAAACGAACGCCCGCTTTATCGGCATGCAGAACGGTTTGGAAGAACTGCGCGAAGTATACGTCGTGAAAAACTCCGTATTCGATATGGTGAAAGAGATCGGCGGGGAAAAGAAAGTGGTCGGCACGGACGCCGCGCATTGGAACTATGCGGACGCGCTCGCCATCGGGCGGCTGGTCGGCGAAAAGTTTTTGCAAGTAAGGAGAAAATGATGAAAAAACTCGGATTCGGGCTGATGCGCCTGCCTTTGAAGTCGGGAGATCAGAAGGACGTGGACGTCGGCGAAGTGTGCCGCATGGCAGATAAATTCATAGAAAACGGTTTTACGTATTTCGATACGGCGTATATGTATCACGGCGGCGAGAGCGAGCGCGTTTTCAGGCGGGCCGTCGCGGAGAGGTACGAAAGGAACCGCTATACCGTCGCTTCGAAAATGCCGCCCTTTCTGATGAAGGAAGAGGCGGACAACGACCGTATCTTTTCCGAACAGCTCGAACGCACGGGCGCGGGATATTTCGATTATTATCTCATTCATTCTCTGAGCGAAGAAAATTACGCGCTGGCAAAAAAATTCAGCTGTTTTGAATTTGCGGAGCGGAAGAAAAAAGAAGGGCTGATCAAAGAGCTCGGTTTTTCCTTCCACGACACCGCAGACGTGCTGGAAACGATCTTGAACGAGCGGCCGGACGTCGATTTCGTGCAGCTGCAGATCAACTATCTCGACTGGGAGGACGAAGGCGTGCAGTCCCGCAGATGTTACGAAACCTGCGTGAAACACGGCAAAAAGGTAGCGGTGATGGAACCCGTCAAGGGCGGCATGCTGGCCAACCTGCCCCAAAAGGCGGCCGAGGCCTTGCAGGCTTACGCGCCGGAAAGGAGCGTCGCCTCCTGGGCGATCCGCTTTGCCGCAGGGCTTGAAAACGTGTTCTGCGTGCTTTCGGGCATGTCGGATATGCGCCAGCTCGAGGACAATATTTCGTATATGAAAGATTTTCGCCCGCTTTCCGGGGGAGAAAAGGCCGTGCTCGCGGGCGCGCTCGAAACGATAAAGGCTTCGGTCGCCGTGCCGTGCACGGGGTGCCGCTACTGCGTGGACGGGTGTCCGAAAAAAATCGCCATACCCGACTATTTCGCACTTTATAACAATTACGAACGGTTTAGCCGCAGTTTCGATCCCTCTTTCGCGTTCGGGAATATCGCGAAAGAGGGCGGCCTGCCCTCCGACTGCATTGCCTGCGGCAGCTGCGAGCGGCATTGTCCGCAGCATATCGGCGTCGTCGCGGAGATGAAAAAAGTCGCCGCCGCCTTTGAAAAAAAGGAGGAGCGGGCATGAACGGCATGGACAGGGCGAAAGCGCTCCTCTTCGAGGGCAGGGCGCTCGCCGTAGTGGGCGAAAAGACGTATACGTCCGACGAAAAAGGGATAAAGGCGCTCTTCGAGCTGGCGGAAAAAAAGGCGCTTCGCGGCGCGGCCGTCGCGGATAAAATCGTCGGCAGGGCGGCCGCTCTGCTCATGGCGGAAGGAAAGGCCGCGGAGGTCTACGCGGCCACGCTTTCCGAAGGCGGCAAGGCGGTGTTCGACGCCGCGGGCGTGAAATACGCTTACGGCGTTTTGACCAAAGAGATAATCAACCGCAGGGGAGACGGGCCGTGCCCCATGGAAACGCTCTCCGCGGGCGTCGTTTCGGGCGAGGTCATGCGCGCGAAGATCAGGGCGTTTTTTGCGGATAAATAAATTTGCCGTCGATAAAAAAGCCGCCCCGAAAGCGTGTTGCTTTCGGGGCGGCGGAAAAAACGGCGGTCTTTTTTATCCTCTGCGGGGCAGTCTGCCGTAATACTTTTTATACGCGCGGTAAAAGGTGTTGGAACTTTCAAACCCGCAGGCGAGCGCGATATCTATCACGTTTTTGTCTTTTCTCGACTGCAAAAGCTGTTCGGCGCGGCGCGCGCGCAGTTCGTTTACGTAATTTTTCGTGCCCGTGCCTATGTTTTTGGAAAACAGGCGGGAAATGTATTCTTTCGAATACCCGAATTTCTGCGACAGCACTTCGAGGGATATTTTATCTTCGAGGTTGTCTTCGATATAGCGCAGGATCTTGCATATCACCGCCTCGTCGGGGTTTTTGCGCCGCGGCACGAGCGGGGCGGATTTCATAAATTCCGCCAGCATCAGGTCGAGCGCGCCCTCGAACGTCAGTTTCGGACAGGCCGAACCGTTATAGGCGGCGAACAGTCTTTCTATCAATTCGGTATCCTCCACGCGGAAAAAAGAGGGGAGGGTCCGCCCTTTCGTCAGCGTATGGAAACGCGAAAAGTAGACTTTGTCGCAGATGACGGCGTATACGGTCAGATCTTTCGCGCCCGAATAGCTGTGCACGCGGAAACTGTCCGAAAAACACACGTCACCCGGGCCGAGCGTTCTCTTTTCGCCCCCCGTTACGGCGACGAGCGAACCGCTCTTCACGATGATCAGTTCCATGCCCGAATGGAAATGTCCCAGCGTGTCGTCCACGGTGCGTTTCTGGAAATGGATGTAATAAGGTTTTTCCGCAGGTGTTTCGTAGTAGCTCATAATTTTCCTCTTTATCGTTTTTTCTTCGGTAAAATCAACGGTTCGTCCCGCTGCTGATCCGCGCAACTTTGTTTTGCGGGTATCGTACATATTATAACACGAGCCGACGGGATTGTAAAGAGGTAAAATGACGGCAGTCTGCCGAATATATTACAGAATAAGGAGAGAAAATCATGAAAACCAGGGAGTTTATCAGAAAAACTTGGCTTAAGGCCGTGCGACAGCCCGAACCGCAGGGGGATTTCCTGCTTCCCGCGCCCTTCGTGCCGCCTTGTTACAAGGGGGCTTTCCTCAAGCTTTTTTACTGGGATACGTATTTTACGAACAAGGGCTTGATTGCGGACGGATATGCGGATCTTGCGAAAAACAACGTGGACGACTTGCTGTACGCGCTCGATTATTTCGGCTGCGTGCCGAATTACTGCTCGGCGGACGGAGCGGAATGGTGTTCCCAGCCGCCTTTGCTCTCGCTGATGGTTGCGGACGTCTACGCCGTAACGGGCGATAAAAAGTGGCTGGCCCGCGCGTTTGAAGGACTTGAAAAGGAGCTGTCGTTCTGGCGGCGGGAGCGCATGGGAAAATGCGGGTTGTTCAGGCACGGCACCAACCAGAGGGATTTCGAAAAGTTGGTGGAGTATTACGGTTACGTTTCCACGCGGCTGGACGTTCCCGCAGATCTTTCCGCAGAACAAAAGGCTGCGCGCGCGAAGATTTTTATAGCGCAGGCGGAAAGCGGCATGGACTTCACCGCACGGCTGGAAAATACGGACGCGGCGTACTGCCATCTCGACCTGAACTGTCATCTGGCCGGTATGGAAAAGAACATGTCCCGCTTTGCGGCCGAACTCGGGCTGGCGGAAAAAGCCGCGGAATACGGAAAAGCCTATGCCGAACACGTAAAACTCATAGACGCGCTTTGTTTTGCGGACGGCGTTTATACCGATTACGACGAAAACGCCGCGCGGGCGAGCGGGTTGATCGGTTCGGCGGGGCTGCTGCCTTATTTTTACGGTTTCGGCAAGGGGGACGTGAAAGCCGCGCTCGACAAGCTGGAATTCAGGCACGGCGTGGTCGCTTTTTATAAAAAAGCGCCGTATATGTATCAATGGGATTACCCCAACGTATGGCCGCCCGTGCAGTATTTCGCGGCGGTCGCCGCGGAAAACGCGGGCGAAAAGGAGCGCGCCCGCACGATCATGAAAAAATATGTGGACGCTGTTGCGGGCGAATTCGAACGCAGCGGCGGGCTGTGGGAAAAATATTCTGCGGAAACGGGCGCCTGCGCCGCCGTCAACGAATACGAAATCACGCCCATGCTCGGCTGGACGGCGGGCGTATACGCGCTCTTTTTCGACAAGTTGTCCCGATAAATCAAACCGAATTTTATAAAAAGCCGTCGGGCGCCGCCCGACGGCTTTTGCCGTTTATTCTATTACGCCCAGCGCTTCGCCCACCTTGCCGCCGCTTAAAACGAACGCTTTCATGTTCTTTTGCAGCGTGGTGTTTTCGGGAAAATCTTCGGGTTTCAGGTCGTGTTTTTTGAATACCCAGGGGATATAACCCGCGGAATCCTCGTCCGTTTTGACGATTTTGAATCTGCGTTGGAAAAGCGCGATCTTAGAAGTCGGCGGAAGAAGCTTTCCGAGCGCGGGCGCGAGCAGCCAGGAATAGCAGAAAAATTTCGCTTCCGCATAGCCGTCGCCGTACTTTGCGAAAAATTCCCGCGCCGCGGCGAAAGAACGATCGAGTTTTTCGGGCGTAAGGTCGGCGTCCGAGGGAATATGTACGGAAAGCGCCTTTTCGCCCTCGTAGTCGGCACATTCGTATTCGAGTTCGCCCAGTCTGAAAAGCAGGAGGGAAAGTTGTCTGCCCACCCAGAAACCGCGGTCGAAACCGTATTCGCCGCAGCTTGCCCGGTGTTCTCCGACAAAGCGCGAAAAGCACTTCATCGTCTGCACGAATATTTCGTCGGGAATGCCTTTTTCCGCATAACGTATCCGTGTTTTCAGCGCCGCGCACAGAAATACCCTGAGCTGCGCGAACCCTTCCGCGGCGGATAGCTCCTGTGCGGCTTCCTTATAGCGGTCCTTGTCGGTCAGCCTTTCCGAAAGCGCTTCCGTTTGGTCCGCGGAAAAAGGCAGCTCGGCCGCGAGGACGCGCTCCGCGGCCTCCGCGGGCATGTCTATATCTTCCATAAGTTTTTTCAGTTTTTCCATGTCTTATCTCCTTACGGCTATTTATGGTAACGCAAACGGTGGCTTTTGTCAAACTTTTTTGATATACTGTTTCGGCGAGGTGCCGAGGTTTTTTTTGAAGGTGGAAATAAAATACGTGTCGCTCCCGAACCCCGTTTTGAGCGCCACGGTGGAAACGGGCACGCCTTCGCGCAGCAGCGGAATGGCGTTGGAAAGGCGGCAGGATTCGATATAGTCGCTGATGCCGAAACCCATTTTCGCCTTGAACATGCGGCAGAGGTAATACTTGTTGAGATAAAATTTTTCGCTCAGCATGTCGAGAGAAATGGGGTAGTTGCAGTTCGCGCGGATGTATTCCATGATTTCGTTGATGCGCTTGTCCTCGCCCTCTGCGGACTGTTCGCGCGGCGCGGCTTTCTGCATGTCGTTGACGATGAGCAGCAGTTCGATAAGGTAAGTGCGCAGTTTGAGCGAACGGTGCGCCGCCTCCTCGCCCGTGGCGAGCATTTTTTTCAGCACGGATAGGAATTCTTCCGCCTGTTCGCGCGGCAGGGAAATCTTGTGGTTGCGGTTGGGGCGCGCTTTGTCGAAACAGATCAGCAGTTCCCCGATTTCGGCGTCCGCTTTGGAAAAGATCTTGGGCGAAAAGTTCACCACGTAACGTTCGTAGTCGTTGGGCGAAGAGGCGTTTATCTTGTGCACGTCGGCGTTGTTGAACAGGAACACGTCGTATTTGTTGACCTCGTAGATCTTGTGCCCCACGAAAAATTTATTGTTGTCGCTCAGGCTGAGATATATTTCATAATTGCTGTGCACGTGCATCAGAAAATGTTCGCCGTTATTGCCCGTTTTATGCAAAACTTCAACATCTTTGGTGTTGGAGGGCATGATTTCTATGTTGTTCACGGCATTTCCTCCCGTATTCGGCGTTTTTTACAGTATAGCACCGAAGAACGCGCATGTCAATAATTTTAAGTTTTTAGGCAATATTTTGAAAGGAATACGCCTTTTTAAGTGGTATAATGCATACGATAAAACAATCGGGGGAATTTCCCCGCAGGAGATAGTATGCTGATAAAAGAGTATGTAAAAGACAATCTTACGTGTAAGGTTTTTTCCGATCGGGATTCCATGGGCCGATACGCCGCCGATCAGATCGCGGCGAAAATGCGCGAGCTTTTAAGCCGCCAGAGCGAGATCAACATGGTTTTCGCGGCGGCGCCCTCGCAGAACGACGTACTCAAATATCTCGCGAAGGAGGAAGTGGATTGGTCGCGCGTAACGGCTTTCCACATGGACGAATATGTCGGGTTGGGAAAGAGGAGCGATAAGTCGTTCGCGCATTATCTCGACGGGGCGATTTTCGACCGCGTTAAGATGAAGGCGGTCAACTACATAGGCAGCGACGGGAACGCTGAAACGCTGTGCGAAAGATACGAGCGGCTTTTGAGAGAACACCCCATCGATATCGTCTGCCTCGGCATCGGGGAAAACGGGCATATCGCTTTCAACGACCCGCACGTGGCCGATTTTCAGGATAAAAGGGCGGTGAAACTCGTCGACCTCGACGAAAAATGCCGCCGCCAGCAGGTGAACGACAAGACGTTCGACACCTTAGAAGAAGTGCCGAAATACGCCGTTACGCTCACCATACCCACCCTCGTTTCGGCAAAATACATGTTCTGCGTGGTGCCCACGGCGAACAAGGCCGAAGCGGTGTTCCATACCATGTTCGACGCGGTCAGCGAAAAGGTTCCCGCAACCATTCTGCGCCGCCATCCGCACGCGGTGATGTTCACCGACGAGGACAGCGCGAAAGCGCTTTTAAAAGCGCAGTAAACGGAGCCGCACGATGGAAAAGCAGAAAAGGTGGAACCGTCCGCCGCAGATCAAAAGAATATTTTTCGACGATTTTTCGGAGGGCGTGAGAACGGAAGTCTGGCGCGCGCTCAACGAAAAGTGGTCGAGCCAGCACAACAACGGTTATTCGGAGGACAACTGCCTGTATACCGCCGACCCGGCGTCGGTCGCGGCGGAGGGGGCGCACGGCGGGCTGGTGATCATACGCTCGAACGGCGATTTTTCCGCGGAAGAGGGCAGGAAGAGGCAGGGCGGCGGCATCGTTACAAAAGAGCTGTTCGGGCCGGGGCTGTACGAAACGCGGGTAAAGGCGGTGCCGCGCGCGGGGCAGTGCAGCGCCATGTGGACGTATTATAACAACTGGGCGCCGAAAGCGGAGGAGCGCCGTTACAGCGAAATAGACGTCGAACTGCCGCACGGCGGGGATTACCGCCGCTGGAGCGGCACGACGTATGAAAATTACATGAGCGGGGACGAGATGGTCAGCCGTTCGGAGGTGATATACAGCCCTTCGCCGCTCAACGACGGCAAATGGCATACGCTCGCCTTCGAATGGCGCACGGACGCGGCGAACGGCGACGAGGCCGTCGTATGGTATCAGGACGGCAGGGAAGTGCTTCGGCTTTGCGAGGCCGTGCCGCATTACACCGCCACGTTCTGGGTGGCCTCGCTTTTTCAGGACGCAATCGCCTGGCTGGGCGATCCTCAGTTCGAAACGGCGTATATGTACGTGGATTGGGTGAAGATCACCGAATATACCGATCCCGTGCAGCCGGGAAACGCGGAAAAGGAAAGCGGCTTTTCCTTTACGGGCAAAAATATAGGCGCGTCGCCCGTGCCGAAAACGGACTATCTCGCCAACGCCTTTTTCAGCCGTCCCGCGAAGACGGCGAATTTCAAGGGAAGGGAGATAACCTCGTGGGAGATCGAGGGCGGCGCGATAGAAAACGGCGCGCTCAGACTTGCGAACGGCAGGGCGGGGCAATTTATCGCGGCGCAATACGCGGGCTTTTCCTTTGAAACGGAAGTGCGCGGCCGCGCGCAGGGCGAAGTCAGGGTATATCTCGAATACCTCGCGGGAGAGGCGAACAGGACGGATCCCGTGCTCGAACCCGTGGGAAAAAGCGGCGTCCTCACGCTCGGCAAGGGCGAAACGTCGCTCAAAGGCGTTTGGAAGATAGAGGAAGCACGCACGGAGCATATCCGTTTCGTCGTCGAGGCGGACGGGGAAGCCGTGATCGAAGAGGCGCATCTGCGCCTCGTTTAAGGAGGGAATATGGAACTCAGGCTCAGATGTCTGCAGATCGACCTCGCGCGGCAGAAAGAGCGCGCGGACTTTGTGAAATCTTACGCCGACCTGGCGGCGGAAAGCGGGTATAACGCGCTCATTTTGTATCTCGAAAACGCCGTGCGCACCGAGGACACCGCGTTTTTCGACAGAGAGGACACCTATTCCGCAGAGGAAATTTCGGAAATCGTGGACTATGCGGAAAGTCTGGGGCTGGACGTTATTCCCGCATTCGAGAACCTCGGCCATCTCGAAAAATTCTTCTGCTATAAAGAGCTGGAAAGCTTTTCGGAAATAGAGGACGCGGCTTTCGAGGGGCGCGGTTTCGACAACTATAAGCGGGGCGCCTGCGGATGCGTTACCAATCCCGCTCTGCGCGCGTTCATGGATAAATACATAACGGACGTATGTTCGCTTTTCCGCAGCAAATACGTGCATATGGGGCTGGACGAGCCGTTCGATCTCGCGGTGTGCGGCCGCTGCAAGGCCGCGGCGGCGGAAAAAGGCAAGAGCGAGCTTTTTTACGAACATATCATGCATACGTATGAACTTTGCAGGAACCTCGGCAGGACCATGATGATGTGGGACGATTTTTTCGAATACGCCGATCTCGCGGAAAGACTGCCCCGCGACATAATCCTCTGCAACTGGAACTACGTGTTCGTCGGGGACGAGCCGCAGGGACATTGGACGAACCGCATCAAAAAGGATTGGTTCCGCCTTTACGACGAACTGGGATTTCAATACCTCTTCTGCACCTACGCGCACAGGGCGTCCTCGGCGTATAACGTGGATACGTTCACGGCGTATGCGGAAAAATACCATCCGCTGGGCGCCGTTATGACCACGTGGCGGCGTTCGGATTCCTTTTACCACGGGGCGTATCCCGATATCGCCTACGCGGGCGCGCTGTGGAGCGGAAAGATAAAAGGCAAGAAAGACAGACTGGCCGCCTACGCCGCCGCACTCGGCAGCGGGGAGGCCGCGGAGCTGGTCCTTTCCATGAACATAGTGGAATGCGGGTATAACCTCAACGTCGCGGCGGTGTGCGAATGCGATTACATGCTCAAACTGATGTACCGCGACGCTCTCCGCTACGCGCTGCCCCGCCTTAAGTCTTTTGCAGAGCGGGCGGAGGGGAGAGCGAAAGACGTTCTCACGGATATTTACGACTACGTATATGAAATATATCTCAATCTGCGCGTGCAGAAACTGGGCGTAAAGATCTTCGACGGGTACGAAACGCGGCCGCGGAAAGAGGAGTATCTCGCGGAAATCGCGGCGATCGAAGAGGGCTTTGCCGAGATCAAGAAGAACGCGGACGCGCTCTGGAAAAAATACAGGAGCGGCATAAAGAGCTGTTTTGACCGCTACGAAAAGAAATACGCGGGCTATTTCGGCAAACTCGCCGCGCTCAAAAAAGAGGTCGCCTCCGCGCAGCCGCGCGGCGTTCTATACGCGGAGATGATGCTTTACGATCCGTATCCGACGGTAAAGACGCAGATCCGCATAAAATACGAGGGCGCAGAGGAAAAAATCCTCTTCGACGGCGTAACGAAACCCACCGTCGCGCTCTTTGAAACGGGGGGCTGTTATTCCTATCGTTTCGCCACGGAGGACAGAAAGATAGAATATATCGTGTTTTCCGTGCGCGGCGAGGGCGCGCTCTATCCGCTGCATTTCAGGTACGTCGCCGGCGGAAAAAAATACGTGGCGGCGAGCGCGGAGCCGCTCTCGGGCAAAGTGCTCCGCGCGCAGAACGTGCTTTTTGACGACACCCGTTTCGCGGAAATGGGAGAAGAGGACGGCGTCGCGCACTTCAACGATATCGATCTGTCCAAAGAGCGGCACGAAATGCGCGTTACGTTCAAGCCGCTCGGAGGTGAAGGATGAAACGCATAAAGTGCCGCAAAATCGTGGACGGCGGCAGAATTTTTCCCGGATACGTATATTACGAAAACGGCGTGATCGCGGCCGTTACCGAAGAAGAACTTCCCTTTGAGGCCGAACTCGATATCGGGGAAAACTATCTTTCGGCGGGCTTTATCGACACGCACACGCACGGGGCGGCGGGCGCGGACTTCACGTTCTGCTCGGCGGAAGAGGCCGTCAGGGCGGCGAACTATCACTTCGGCCACGGCGTTACCTCCATACTGCCCACAACGCTTGCGAGCGATCGGGAAAACACCCTTCGCGCGCTGGAAAATCTGCGCGCGGCTGCCGCGAGCGGAGAACTGAAGGGCAGCATCGTCGGCGCGCATATCGAGGGGCCGTATTTCGCGCCCTCCATGGCGGGCGCGCAGAATCCGAAATACCTCACCGATCCCGTGAAAGAGGATTACGAAGAGATATTGAATCGTTTCGGCGGTTTCGTAAAAAAGTGGAGCTACGCCCCCGAACGCGATAATGGGGGCGAATTCTGCCGCTATATCTCGCGGCGGGGCGTGCTCGCCTCCGCAGGGCATACCGCCGCCGTCTTCGACGATATGAAAACGGCGTACGCCGCGGGGCTGCGCTCGGTAACGCACCTTTATTCCTGCACTTCCTCCGTCACGCGTGCGGGCGGATTCAGAAGGCTGGGCGTAACGGAATCTGCTTATTATTTCGAGGATATGTACGCGGAACTCATCGCGGACGGCCGCCACGTGCCGGAAGAGCTGATCGAACTGGTGTTCCGCCTCAAAAAGAAGGGCACGGTGGTGCTGGTGAGCGACTCTCTGTCCATCACCGGGAGCGGAAAGAAAACGGGAACGCTCAACGGCGTGCCCTACGTCGTGGAGGACGGCGTGGCGAAACTCGCCGACAGAAGCGGTTTCGCGGGGAGCATAGCCACGGCGGATGTGCTGGTGAAAACGTGCGTCGAGGCGGGCGTGCCGCTCGCGGAGGCGGTGCGCGCCGTGAGCGAAACGCCCGCGCGTTCGCTCGGCCTGAAAAAGGGCAGGCTGGCGGCGGGATACGACGCCGACTTTACGGCGTTCGACAAGGACATAAAAATTTTGCGCGCGATCTCGCGCGGCAGGTAAGGTAAAGATATATGATCAAATTCGGAACAGGAGGTTTCCGCGGCGTTATCGGGGACGATTTCACGCGGGAAAACGTGCAGACCGTCGCGCAGGCGCTCTGCGCGGTCATGAAGGAGGACGGCTCGGCAAAACCCGTCGTCATCGGCTACGACAACCGTTTCATGTCCGATTATTTCGCGGCGTGGATGGCGGAGGTGTTTGCGGCGAACGGCGTAAAGACGTTTTTGTATGCCAAGCCCGTGCCGTCGCCCGTGGTCATGTGCGCCACGCGCGATATGGACAGCGATTACGGCGTCATGCTCACGGCCAGCCATAATCCTTACGTATTCAACGGCGTAAAGCTCTTTATGAAGGGCGGCTGCGACGCGGACGTGGAACTGACCGACCGCCTCGAAAAAAAGATTGCGGAAACGAAAAGGATAAAGAGCATGCCCGTCGCGCAGGCGCGCGCAAAAAAATACGTGTTCGATTTTTCCAACATCGATACGTATATCGCGCATATCGTCAGTTTTATCGATCCCAAGATACACGATAACCACGCGAAGATCCTTTACGACAATATGTGCGGCGTGGGCGTGGTCGGGCTTGGCAGGCTGGCGGAATTTTACAATATAGAGCGTTTCGACATGATCCATACCAACCACGACGCTTTTTTCAACTTCGATCTGCCGAATCCGACGGAGGAAACGCTCGAACCCCTCAAACGCCGCGTGGTGTGCGAGGGATACGATTACGCCATGGCCACGGACAGCGACGGCGACCGTCTGGGCATCATAGACGATAAAGGCAACTATGTGGACAACAACGACATTCTTGCCATGCTCTATTATTACCTCGTGAAATACCGCGGAAAAAAGGGGGACGTCGTAAAGAACTGCGCCACCTCGGTGCTCGTCGACAAAATGGCGGAAAAACTCGGCTTCAAATGCCACGAAACGGACGTCGGCTTCAAAAACATCTCCGCAAAGATGCGCGAAACGGACGCGCTTATCGGCGGGGAGAGTTCGGGCGGTCTGACCTGCCGCGGATATCTCTTCGGCAAGGACAGCGCCTTTTCCGCCTCGCTCTTTATGGAAATGCAGATCGTAATGGATAAGCCCGTATCGGAGATCGTGCGGGAGGCGCGCGAATTCGCGGGGTACGCGGGCGCGGTCGTGGAAAAGGCCGTTCCGCTTGCGGACGGCGGCGCCACCAACGCCTATCTTTTGGCAAAAAAGCCCGATTTCGGCAGAAAACTCGTCGATTTCAGGCACTTCGGGCGCAATTTCAAATACTATTTCGAAGGCGGCGCATGGGCGCTCTATCGCTTTTCGGGCACCGAACCCATGCTCAGGCTGTTCGTCGAGGCGGAAAGCGCCGAGGAGGCGGAACGGCTCACGAAAATCCTGACGTCGTTCGTCAGGGGCAGGGATACCTATGAATATGAAAGAAACGATAAAATCGCTGTTTCGGCGCGTCGATGATGCGCTGGAAAAAGGCGGGGCGGCGCGGTTGCCGGAAAACACGTATTTTCTGGACGAAAAAACCGTGCTCTGCCTGCCGAGAAAGAGGGGCGACAGCCGCTATCCCTACGGCGCGGACGGCTTTTACCTATGGGCATATCAGTCGGGATATATCGCGGCGAACGAAAGCGCGTTCACGCTGTTTCCCCTCGCGGACGAGGGCAAGCAGCCGTATGTCGCCTTTTTTGCGGGTGTCAAGGGGGCGGACGGAACATATGCGCCCGTATCGCTCACGGGCGCGGCGCCGCAGCCGCGCGAGCGGGCGGAGCGTTACACCGTCTATACTCCCGCAGCGGCGTATTATCTCACCCGCGCGGAGGGCATGCAGCTAGCCGTGCGCGTTTCGGTGAATCGGCAAAAGCGCATAGAATGTACGCTTTATGCGGAAAATATGCTTGACGCGCCGCGGGATATATACCTTTCCTTTTACATGAACTGTCTGATGAAATTCATGCCCGCAGAGGACGTGGAAACCAAGTGGTACAAGCAGTGCAAAAAGACGGAAAACGGTTTTGTTTTCAAGAGCGTGATCGACCTTTCGCGCGAAAAACACGTGGATTATTACGCCGTGATCAGGCGGACGGCGGAAGGCGAAGTTACGGGCGTTTCGGGCACGACTTCCCGCGCCGACTACGCGGGCGGCAAATGCCTGCCCGTAAACTGCGCCGAACCGTTGTTTACGGGCAGATTTTCCGAAGAACGTCCCGCGTGCAGTTTCACCGACACGGCGGTCGCAGGAGAGATCGTCCGCTTTCATCTGCCTGCGGGCGGCTGTGCGCAGGAGGGGATCACGCTTTCGGTCGCGCAATCGGCGGACATAAAAGAAAAGCTGCTGTCCGTCCCTTTAACTTTGGCGGAACTCGACGGCTCCGTCGAAAGATACGAAGAGGCGGACGAAAAAAAATACGCGGCGGCGGACATGCTGCGCATGCGCTTTTCGGGGTTTGAAAACGGAATGGAAGAAGGCGCGTTCAACTGTTTTCTGGCGAACGTCGTGCGGCAGGTGGAATCGTGCGCGCTGGCAAAGACGTCCAGCGTTTCCATGCTCGGCGTGCGCGACGTGTTTCAGCAGATCGAGGCGGCGCTTTTGTGGAACAGAAAGGACTGCCGCGCGAAAATTCTGGAAGCGCTCGGTTTTATCGGCGTGAACGGCCGCGCGCCGCGGCAGTATTCCCTGCCAGCGGATAAAAACAGCGTGCCACTTTTGGATTTGCGCGCGTTTATCGATCAGGGGGCGTGGATCATAGACGCTCTCTACACCTATCTCGCGTATACGGGGGATTACTCCGTTTTGGACGAGATCTGCGGTTATTACGTTTACGAGGGCGACAAAGCCCGCCTTACGGAAGAGCGCGGCAGCGTGCTCGACCATCTCGTCCGCATAATCGGGTATCTTACGGGAAATCTCGATCGCGAAACGGGGTGTCTGAAAATACTCTACGGGGACTGGAACGACGCCCTCGACGGGCTGGGCACCACCGAGGACGACGCCGAATTCGGCACGGGCGTTTCGGTCATGGCCAGCCTGCAGCTATGCAAAAATCTGCGCGAGATGAGCGAAATACTGAACGTTCGCTCCCTCCGCCCCGACCTTATCGAAAAATACGGCGACATTTACCAAACGGTGAAGCGCGGACTTTTGCGGTATGCCGTGCAGGTCAAGGACGGCAAGCGGCGCATCGTGCACGGCTGGGGAGATAAGATGAGCTATTTCGTGGGCAGTTTCCGCGATTCCGACGGCAAGAGCCGCGACGGCCTCGCCGCCAACGCCTACTGGGCGATTGCGGGCGCGCTCGAATGGGACGGGAGTTTGAAGGAAAGTATTCTCGAAAGTTTTTCCCGCCTGGATTCCAAATACGGACTAAAAACCTTCGAGCCGTATTTCGAAGTCGGAACGAAGGGCGTGGGGCGCATACCCAACCTGCCGCGCGGCACGGCGGAAAACGGCGCCGCCTACGTGCACGCCACGTTGTTCGGCGTGTGGGCGCTCTTTTTGGCGGGCGAGGAAAAAGCCGCTTGGGAACAGCTTTACAAGGCGTTGCCGATCACGCACAAATTCATTTCCACTTCGCCCTTCGTCATGTCCAATTCTTACGTTTATAACGAGGAATTCGGCATGGACGGCGAATCGATGAACGACTGGTATACGGGCAGCGCAGCCGTGCTCGTCAAGATGCTCACGCGGTGCGCGTTCGGCGTCAACGTAACGCAGCGCAAATTGAAAATAGCGCCGGCCGCCTATTTTCCGTGCGTGCGGGCGGAACTCCGCCTGAAAGTGCGGGATTGCACGGTTACGGTGCGATATGAAAATAAAAAGAACGGCAAGCGGCGTTTGCGGGTAAACGGCGAAACGCTGTGCGCGGCGGAATACGAAACCGAGCTGTCCGCGCTGAAAAACGCGCTGACGGTGGAAACGGAGGATTGAGAAAGATGAAGATGACATTCAGGTGGTACGGGGAAGGGGACAGCATCCCGTTAGAATACATAAAGCAGATACCGAACATGAGCGGGG
>UQZE01000008.1 GCA_900545325.1 uncultured Eubacteriales bacterium | reverse complement strand
CGATCTCGTCCTTTTTCTTGCTGCCCTCGTATACGGAAAGCATGCTGCTTCCCGAAAACCAGGATACCGGACCGCGAACGAGGCCCCAGTCGCCGTAAGTATCTCCCGCATAATTTTTAAGATAATACTGCATTCCCCATGCGGGCAGGAAAAATCCGAAGATATCGGGGTTCGACATATCCGTATACCATCCCGTCGTAAACTCCGATGTTTCGTTGACATATAACCCTTGCGGCGCTTTATCACCCGTGCGGCCTTCCTGCAAAGCACGGCAATGTTCGAAATATTCCGTTACGAAGGATTGTATTTCCATTTTGCCGTTTTCGATCCACGGCCTTTCCCTTTGCGAAACAAAAACATCTAAACTGCCGTTCAAAGAAGACATGATGCGCTTGTCGCCGTGGTTTTTGAGCTCGTAAGCGACTTCCATAAAATCGTCCCATGTAGACAGCTTTGACTGTACGAATTCAGGATCGGACTGTCCCCAAAGCTCTTCGGCCACGCTGCGGCGATAAAAATAACCGCCGGGAATCGCCTGCCAAGCCAAGCCGTAAAGTTTGCCGTCCGCGCCGGTAGCGACGTCAATGGTATAGTCATAACATTTTTCTTCCGCATACGCGCTGAGACCGAGGCCATCCGAAGACAAGCTCGCCAACGAACCCTTTTCTATATACTTCTGGATAAAACCTATCTGCAGAATCATGACGTCGGGCGCATTGATCCCCGTACTCAGCACTCCGTCGAGTTTCGTTTGAAAAACGTCGTCAGGATAGACTTCTACTTTAACTTTTTCCTTTTTTTCGGGATATGCTTCAAAATAATATTCCTCCACAATATCCTTGAGTTCCTGCGTATGCGCCCATACGAGCAGTACGTCCGATTTGTTGCAGCCCGCTGCAAAGCCGATAATCCCCATCATCAGACAGGCTGCTACAGCGAAACACAAACATCTCTTGACTTTCACCATTTGTTTCCTCCTTGTTTTTTATTTATCGCCCCGCGCATCGAAATCGATTTCGCTACGCGAGAAAATAACTTAAATTAATAAAAAAATTATTTGATTTTAATGTGCTGGAAAAAATTTACATTCGAAATCGATTTCGAAAATTAAAAAAATCAAAGACAGGTTTCCCCTATCAACAATTCGGCAGGTATTACGGTGATGCCTTTTTTAGTTTTTGGATCGTTTATCCGTTCGATCAGCGTCAGGGCGGCCGCCTTGCCTATTTCATAGCTGTCCTGCCGCACGGTCGTAAGCCGAGGCGTAAATTTCTGCAACACCCTGCTGCCGTCGCAGCCCACTATACCGAAATCTTCAGGACAGCGCAGCGAACTTTCGAGCACTGCTCTCACGCCACCGAGCGCGGAATAATCGTCGGGATAAAATACGCATGGCCTTTCAAAATTTTCCGAAATTATACTTTTTGTAAAACTATAACTGTCGTCATAAGAATAATATTGCAGATCGCGGATTATTACTTCTTTCGCACCGAATTTTTCGGCCGCCCTTTCCACACCTCTTTTTCTTTGTTTCGAACAATCCGTATCGCCGCCGACGCAGAAGACTATTGTTTTATATCCCGCTTTCAGCACATGCCGCGCCATTTCAAAATAAATATACTCGTTGTTGCTGGCGATCGTACTCGCACGCTCGTCAAAATGATCAAATACAACGACGGGATTGGAAAAATCCATCAATTCCTGAACGTCTTCCGCCGCGAAATCGGCACAAAGAATAAATAGTCCGTCCAAACGCTTTGCCCTGCAATTTTGCAGATAATTACATCCGAACACGCTGTTTTTATTGCTGATAAAAGAAATATCGTACCCGTTATTTTCAAGATTCCATTTAAAACTATTCAGAATTTCCGCAAAAAAAACATGCGTAAAGCCGAGTTTATACCCTTCAAACATTTCATCCTTCAACAATACGCCGATGTTATACGTCCGATTCGTAATCAGGTTTTTTGCGATTTGGTTTGAAACATATCCCATATCGTGCGCAATCTTGAGTATTGCTCTTTTGGCGCTGTCGGAAACATCGTTTTTATTATTCAAGGCTTTACTCACCGTAGAAGGTGCGAAACCGCTTTTTTTTGCGATATCGTAAATAGTGATCATAATATGAGTAAAGATTTGCAAAACCAACATTTTCTCATCTTCAAAACGGATGACGATACCGTTGAAGTTGATGTACGCTTTTCCGATGAAACCGTGTGGCTTACGCTCGACCAAATGTCGGCTCTTTTTGATAGGAACAAGTCCACCATTTCAAGGCATATCAAGAATATCTTTGAAGAAGGTGAGTTAGAACAATCTGCAACTGTTGCAAAATTTGCAACGGTTCAAATAGAAGGTCTTCGTCAAGTTGAAAGAGAGTTGGATTACTATAATCTCGATGTAATCATATCGGTTGGATATCGTGTAAAATCTCTGCGCGGTACGCAATTCCGCCAATGGGCGACAAAACGCTTGAACGAATACATTCGCAAAGGCTTTACGATGGACGACGAACGGCTTAAAAACCTCGGCGGTGGCGGATACTTTAAGGAATTGCTTGAAAGAATCCGTGATATCCGCTCTTCAGAAAAGGTATTCTATCGTCAAGTATTGGATATTTATGCAACCAGCATAGACTACGATCCGCACGCGAAAATATCCATTGAATTTTTCAAGAAAGTTCAGAACAAGATACATTACGCTGTTCACGGACAAACTGCCGCCGAAGTCATTTACAGCCGTGCCGATGCCGAAAAAGAATTTATGGGGCTTACCACCTTTTCGGGAAACAGGCCGCACTTAAAAGATGTTGTTGTGGCTAAAAATTATTTAAGCGAAAAAGAACTTCGCGCGTTAGGGCAAATCGTTTCGGGATATCTTGACTTCGCCGAACGTCAAGCCGAACGCGAACAGGCGATGACGATGGCAGACTGGGCAAAACATCTTGACCGCATTCTCACAATGGGCGGAGAAAAATTGCTGATAAGCGCAGGCTCGGTGAGCCACGACGAAGCCATTGAAAAAGCAAAAGGAGAATACAAAAAATATCAAGCAAAAACTTTGAGCGAAGTCGAACAAGCATATCTTGATTGTATCGACGAATTGAATGCTAAAACGAAAAAGGACAGAAAGTAATGAAAGCAATCATCTACGCCCGATATTCTTCCGATAACCAACGCGAAGAAAGCATTGAGGGGCAAGTCCGCGAGTGTATGGAATATGCCGAGCGCAACGGAATTGTCGTCATCGATACGTACATAGACCGTGCCTTATCGGCAAAGACAGACAACCGCCCCAACTTTCAAAAGATGATACGCGACAGCTATAAAGGCTTGTTCGATTTGGTCATCGTATGGAAGTTAGACCGCTTTGCCCGTAATCGTTCAAGCAGGATTCCTTCCGAGCCTTCCGCAATGGATTCTCTTGCGGAAACCACTTTGACGCCATTCTTTTTGAGTATCGTTTTGTAGTACGCGCTATCATCGGTTTTGGAAGGCTATGCAGAATATTTCTCCGCAGACCTTGCCGAAAAAGTTACACGCGGTATGATGGAGAACGCCTTAAAATGTATGAATAACGGCGCAGGCATTCCTCTCGGTTACTATGTGGACGACACCCAGCATTTACAGATTGACGAAAAGAAAGCACCGTATGTAAAGGAGATTTTTCAGCGTTTTGCAGACGGCGAGATGATTAAAAATATCATTGCGGAACTGAATGCTCGCGGCGCAACGATTTCTTATAAACTGAAAAAGTCACGTAAAGAAGTGAAAGCATACGAGCGCCCGCTGTCCTATAACACAGTCCGCCGCATACTCTCCAATAGAAAATATATCGGAGAATATAAGTTCAAAGATGTTGTAATACCTAACGGAGTCCCTGCAATCATAGAGCAGGAATTGTTCGATAAAGTTCAACGGCGATTGGAACAAAACAAAAAAGCCCCTGCCAAGCATAAGGCAGAGGATGATTATTTACTGACTACGCATTTGTTTTGCGGCAAGTGCAAAGCAATGATGGTCGGAGAATGCGGAACAAGCCACACGGCAAAGACCTATCGTTATTACAAATGTGCCAATCAAAAGCGCAAGCATAACTGCGATAAAAAGACCGTCGGGAAAGAGTATATCGAAGATAAAGTTGTATCAGCCGTTGCCCAAAAGATTATGGACGATGAACTGATGGAATATCTCGCAGACAGGCTTTATTCTTTACAACTTACAGATAATACGAGAATACCGCAGATGAAAGAACGTCTTGCGGAGCTTGAAAAAGGCATTGAACATATGCTAAACGCCATTCAGCAAGGGATTATTCTTGACTCTACAAAAAAGCGACTGTCAGACTTGGAGGAGAAAAAGAAAGCGCTTGAACTTGAATTGATACAGGAACAAATCAAGTCTCCGATTCTTACGAAAGAACAGATATTGTTCGGAATAACAAAATTCCGAACGCTCGACCTCTCTACCCGGCAGGGACGGCAGACTTTGATTGACAGTTTTGTGAACGCAATCTATCTTTATGACGATTATGCGCTCATCACCTGCAATTACAAGGACGGCTCAATCCGCATTACCTTTGAAGAAATCGAAAGTTCGGATTTGTTATCAAATGGTATGCCCGGCGAGAATCGAACTCACAATAGCGCCTTAGGAGGGCGCGGTTATATCCATTTAACTACGGACACATATTCAATTTGATGGATACTTCTCAATCTCGGAAAAACGAAAAATATCCGTTCGGATGTAAAAAAGATGTAAATTTGTTTGCGGTAAACTGTTTTGTCGGTCTATTGCCGCCGAAAATGTGCTTTTTATGCCGTTTCGTCCGCAATCTTTCGGATAGAGCACACCCTTAGGAGGGGGCTGTTATATCCATTTAACTACGGAAGCTTTTCAACGCCGAGCCGACCGGCCGTCCGGGCATACGATTATGCACTCGAGCCCCTATAACGAAACATATCTGTTTTTCAAAGGAACGTTTTTATTTTACTACATTTTCCGCGCAATGTCAAATCTTACGGCAAAGTTAAAAAACTTTTGTATAATTCGCAGGGTTCGGGCAATAATTCTATTAACCCCCGCAGGTATTTCTACATAAACTGTAAGTATGGGGTCGAATAAGCGTATTGGAGAATCTTATGATCAAACGAGGAGAACTGTATTATGCGGATTTAAGCCCCGTTGTCGGCAGTGAACAAGGCGGCGTACGGCCGATCCTCATCGTGCAGAACGATATCGGAAACAAATACAGCCCGACGGTGATCGCCGCGGCGGTAACGAGCAAGATCAACAAAGCGAAACTGCCAACGCACATCGAACTTTCGGCTGCGGACTTCGGTCTCGTAAAAGATTCCGTCGTCCTGCTGGAACAAATCCGCACGCTGGATAAACGGCGCTTAAAGGAACGTATCGGAGAACTTTCCCCTCTCTGCATGAGAAAGGTGGATAACGCCCTGCTCATCAGCCTGGGGTTCGGCAAAGAAGCGAAATAACAACCACTCGAAAAAGCCGCTTAAAAAGCGGCTTTTTTATTTGCAAAAACACGGCGGCCGCGACGAAACCGCAGTTTTCCGCCCGCAAGGCAGCCGACAGCGCACGACGGTATAGTCCGCACCCATTCCATTTCCGCAGGCGTACATAATCCGTACGTTTTATTGAAAATATTCGAATTGCTTTTCCTTTTCGTAGCGTTCCAGCGCCTTGCGGTATTTTTGAGAAAGCTCCAGCGTATAGCGCTGTTTCTGCTCGTAACTCAGCGTATCGTAATAAGCCTTGTCGGTGAGTTTGCCGATGATGTTTGCGGTTTCCCCCTCTTCGTCCAAAAGGCGTTTAACTTTGCCGTAAAAAGCCTCTTCCTCCTGATTGCGGTTATAAATGGTCTTGTCCGCCTTTTCCATGTAGTATTCCAGAACTTTGGAGGGAGCGATGCCCGCCTGTTCCGCCCGCTCCACTTCCCTTTCGAGCTTTTCGTGATAACTCTGCCAAAAGCCCGTTTTCATTCTGTGTTTAGCCTCTTTCGCATACTGTTTGAACGTTTTCGCTTCGCTTGCCATACCTTTTCCCTCTTTCGACATAAATCCTTAATTTTCGCAATCGTAAAAAAAATACCTGCCGTAAAATCCGGCAGGTAATTTTTACCCTTTCATGCTTCTTTTTCTCGCCGCTTCCGATTTTTTCTTTCTTCTTACGGAAGGCTTTTCGTAATGTTCCTTACGACGCAAATCGCCGATGATACCGTCACGCGAGCATTTTCTCTTAAATCTTCTCAATGCGCTGTCGATATTTTCGTTTTCACCTACGCGAACCGTTGACATTTACAACCCTCCTTTGCCCTTTGGCGGTTACTCGTTTTTCAACAGTCTTAATATATCAAAACGAGGGAAAATTGTCAACGGATTTTCAGCCGTTTTTTCAAAATTCGGCAAAATAACGGCCGCTTTTTATGCGAAAAAGGTCGAATAAAAGCGCTTGCGGTCGGCGCGGAGTTTTTCCGCCGTTACGCGGGATTCCACGCCATTTTCTGCCCCGCAAGTATATGTATGTGCAGATGAAACACGCTTTGCCCCGCGTCGTCGCCCTGGTTTATGATCAGGCGGTATCCGCCGCCGAGGCCGAGTTTTTCGCCGAGTTGCGGAATGGTCTTAAAACAATGCGCAAGCTGACTTTCGTCCTCCTCCGTCATTTCCGAAAGCAGTTTGAAATGGTTTTTCGGTATGCAGAGATAATGCTTTTCCGCCTTGGGATCGATGTCCTTAATGATCATCATCATATCGTCCTCATAGACCTTTTCGGAGGGGATTTCCCCTTTTCTTATTTTGCAGAATATGCAATCCATAACTATCCTCCTATATTTTTTCGCAGAGCACCCCGTCGAGATGCCTTTTCTTTATTATAACAGAAATTTCTCCGCAGGGCAACACGTCTTTGATATACGCCCGCAGATAATTGCCCGTATAGCCGACGGAAAAACCGTTTTCCACCTCTTCCACGACCACTTTTTCCCGCCTGCCGATGTTCTTTTTCTCAAACTTTCTGCGGCAGTATTCTTTTTCCCTGAGCAGTTCGTTCAGACGTGCGCGTTTGGTTTCGGGCGGCAGATCCTTCATTTTATAGGCCACGGTGCCGCTGCGCGGCGAATAGCAAAAGCAATGTATATCGGAAAATTCCGCCTTTTTGACCAGCGCGAGCGTTTCCACAAAGTTCGCCTCCGTTTCCGTGGGAAATCCCGCGATAATGTCCGTAGTTATACCCGCGTACGGGAAAAACCGGCGGATGAGCGCGACCTTTTCGAGATATTCTTCCGCCGTATAACGGCGGTTCATGGCTTTGAGCACGGCGTCCGAACCGGACTGCAGGGACAGATGGAACTGCTCGGCAAAATCTTCCAGCCCTTGCAGGGCGCGCAGAAATTCTTCGTCTATGACGTTCACTTCGAGCGAACCCAGCCTGATCCGTTTCTTTACGCCCTTCAATTCGCCGATCAGCCCGCTCAGCCTCTCGCCTCCGTAATCGTATGCGGAAAGGTTGATGCCGCCGAGAACGACCTCCGCCGAAGGCACGGCGGAAATTTCCCGCAGTACGCTTTCGGGCGCGCGCGAGCGCGATCTGCCGCGGAGATAGGGAATGATGCAGTAGGAGCAGAAATTGTTGCAGCCGTCCTGCACCTTGACGTAGCTCCTCGCGCGGTCGGAAAGCGGCGGTTCGAGTTCTTCAAACTCCTTGCTTTCGGGCGCGATTACCACCCCCTCGCGTTCGAGCATGCCGAGGATTTTTCCCTTGTCGAACACGCCCGTTACGAGCTGCACGTTTCCTTTTTTACTGAAACTCGCCGCGTCTTTCTGACAGGCGCAGCCCGTAAAGATGATCTTCGCCTGCGGATTGAGTTTTGCGATGCGCGCCGCCGTCTGGCGGGACTTTTTTTCCGCCTCCGCCGTAACCGCGCAGGTATTCACTATGTAGACGTCCGCAGGTTCGAGCTGCTCGCATACTTCGTAGCCGCTCTCCTTCAGCCCGCGCACGAGCGAATCGCTTTCCGAGCTGTTGACCTTACATCCGAGGGTAAAAACGCATATCTTCATTTCAGTTCTCCGAGATTCCACATGACGACGGAAAGAACGGCGACGGCGGCGGTGTCGGCGCGCAAAATGCGCTTGCCCAGCCATACCGTAGAAAAGCCCTTTTCCCGCGCGAGCGCCGCCTCGCGTTGGGAAAAACCGCCCTCCGAGCCGACCACGACCGCGGTCGAACCCGAAAGCGAGCGAAGATCCGCCGTGCTTCCGCCCGCAAATTCGCAGGCGAAAAGCTTGTTCTCCGCGTCGATCATATCGAGCGCTGAGGCAAAATCGTCCGCATAGAGCACGGCGGGCGCGACCGAACGGCCGCATTGTTTGGCCGCCTCCGCAGAAACCTTGTTGAGCCGCGCGAGCTTGTTTTCGTTCATATACGCCGCGCAGAATTCCGAACGGAAAACAACGATCTTCTTTACGCCCAGCTCCACGGCCTTCTGCACGGAATATTCCGTTTTATCGCCCTTCAGATATCCGCAAAGCAGGGTAACTTCGGTTTTCGCCTCCTTGTCGCAGAGGTTTCTGCCCGTTACGCGCAGGACGGCGGAATTTTTGCCGATTTCCTCCGCCACGGCGGTATATTCGTAAGCGGTGTTGTCGCAGAGCACGACTTCGTCGCCCTTTTTGATGCGCAGTACGTTTACGGCGTGCCTGAACTCTTCGCCGACGAGCGAAACGGTTTCCTCTATTTTATCGATAAAAAATCTTCTCATACCGCTTTTTTCATTGCAAGAGCCACCCATTCGCCCTTCCTGAGCGCCTTTATTTCCTTAAAACCCGCCGACGTATAGGCGTTTTTGACGAAATCCTCCTTAGTGTTCAGAATTCCGCTTAAAATGACGGTGCCGCCCGCGTTGAGGTTTCCGCCGATATTCCCCGAAAAACCTACGAGGATTTCCGCCATGATATTCGCCAAAACGATATCGCCCTTGCAGGTTTCGTCGTCCAGGAGGTTTTTAAGTTCCACCGTGTAATTTTTTATGCCGTTGAGCGCGGCGTTGTTCTTCGCCGCCGTAACGGCACATTCGTCTATGTCGGTCATGATCACCTTTTCCGCACCTAAAAGCGAAGCGGTAATGCCCAAGATGCCGCTGCCGCAGCCCACGTCTATCACGGTCTCGCCGGGACGCATGAATTCCTGCAGCAGCTCCACGCACATGGAGGTAGTTTCATGCTCGCCCGTGCCGAACGCCATAAACGTATCTATCTTCACCGTCGTTTCGCCCGCTTTGGGAGCATGATCGAGCCAGGCGGGACACACCACCACTTTGCCGATATTGAACGGACGGAAGTGTTCTTTCCACGTTTCGATCCACGCGTCGCCCTCCACTTCGCGCTGCACGGTTTCGAGCGTGCCGACGGGCACGGCTGCGCTTTCCTTCAGCCGCCGCAGGGCGGACAGAACGGCGGACTTTGTCCTTTCGTCGTCCGCGGGCACGTATCCTTTGCAGAGCACTTCCGCGGGCGCAAGCAGTTTTTCGTCTATGTAATCCCACGTTCCGCGCTTGGCTTTGGAAAGCGCGATCACGTCGTTCACGTCAGAAATGGCAACGCCGTCTTCGGTGAACTGCCAGAATATATCGCTCACCAGCTCGCTGCCGAGCGTGGTGGTATGCACCGTTATTTCCGTATACTTCATATATCTTTTCCTTTTCAGAACGCAAAAAAGCCGTGTACGGCTTTTTCGGCGCGACCGCTTTCAAGCGGACGTCAATATGGGTTTCTGCCGTACATGGCTTGCAGATTGTCTTTGTAACGCTTCATCTTTTCGCATTGTTTCACGTCCAGATTTGCGTCCAGTTCCTCGATGAGCTTTTTCTGCTCGCGCGTGAGCTTTGCGGGAATTTCCACGCTGACGACGATATAGAGATCGCCCGAACCGCGCGCCCCCCGTATGCCCTTGCCCCGCACGCAGAAGGTCTTGCCGCTCGGTGTTCCCTCGGGAATGGTATAAGTAAACGTATCGTCTATCGTGGGCACTTCCACCTTGCCGCCGAGCGCCGCCGTCTTGTAAGAGATGGGCAGATCGACGTAAAGATCGAAGTTCTTGCGGCGGAAGATCTTGCTGTCCTCCACCTTGAACACGACGATAAGATCGCCCGCCTCGCCGCCGTTCCTGCTCGCCTCGCCGTAGCCGCGCTTGCGCATATAGCTGCCGGTATCCGCGCCCGCGGGGATATTGAGCGTAACCTTGGTGGTGGAACGCACGTATCCCTTGCCCTTGCAGTCGGGGCAGGTATCTATAATCTTTTTGCCCGTGCCGTGACATTCGTCGCAGGCGCGCACGCTCACCGAACGGAAAAATCCGCTGTTGTTCACGTATTGCACCTGCCCCGTGCCGCCGCACTTTTCGCACGTTTTGTATGCGGTGCCGTTCTTCGCCCCCGTTCCCTTACAGGAAGCGCACGGCTGATTGCGCGTATATGTGATGTCCTTCGTACAGCCTTTCGCCGCGTCGAGAAAACTCAGCGAAATTTCCACGGTGATGTCCTCGCCCTGCGATTTCGCCTGCGCGCGCGTTCTCGATCCCCCGCCGAAAGAACCGAAAATATCCCCGAAAATATCTTCAAATCCGCCGAACCCCGAAAATCCGCCGCCGGCGCCGCCGCCCGAAAATCCGCCGAACCCGCCCATGTTGGGGTGTTCCAGCTCGAAATCGTACTGCTTTCTGCGTTTTTCGTCGGACAGGACCTCGTTCGCCTCGTTGATTTCTTTGAATTTCTCCGCGCAGACGGGGTCGTTGGGGTGCAGGTCGGGGTGATATTGCTTGACGAGTTTCCTGTAAGCGCTCTTAATTTCGTCCTGGCTCGCCGTTTTGGAAACCCCTAAAATTTCGTAATAATTCTTTGCTGCCATAATCCCTTTTTATGCAAATACCGAAAGGCGGAATCCCGCCTTTCAGTACGCCGTTTTCAAGCCGCTTTGCGAGCGGCGCCTATTTTATTGTTCTCCGCCCTGGTGGAATTCCGTATCGCCGTCGTTCTGCGCGCCCTGGGCGTTCTGCGCGTTCTGGTAGAGCTTTGCGAAAACCTCCTGCGTGGCGTTGGAAAGTTCTTCCGTCGCCTTGACTATGCGGTCGTTGTCGTTGCTTTCCAGCTCCTCTTTCGCCTTCTTCACGGCCTCTTCCACTTTGGCCTTGTCTTCGGGCGAGATCTTGTCGCCGGAATCTTTCACCGTCTTTTCGATGGTGAAGATCAGCCCGTCGAGCTTATTGTGGTTTTCCACCGTTTCCTTTCTCTTCTTATCTTCGGCTTCGTACTGCTGCGCCTCTTTCACCGCCCTGTCTATATCGGCCTCCGAAAGGTTGGTCGAGGAAGTGATGGTGATGTTCTGCGACTTGCCCGTGCCGAGGTCTTTTGCGGAAACGTTGACGATGCCGTTCGCGTCGATATCGAACGTAACTTCGATCTGCGGCACGCCGCGCGGCGCGGGAGCGATGCCCGTCAGCTGGAAGTTGCCGAGCGTCTTGTTGTCCTTCGCGAATTCGCGCTCGCCCTGCAAAATATGGATGTCTACCGCCGTCTGATTGTCCTGCGCGGTGGAAAACACCTGCGACTTCTTGACGGGGATGGTCGTATTCCTCTCTATGAGCTTGGTGCTCACGCCGCCCAGCGTTTCGATGCCGAGCGAAAGGGGCATTACGTCGAGCAGCAGCACGTCCTTGACTTCGCCGCTCAGAACGCCGCCCTGGATCGCCGCGCCGATGGCGACGCATTCGTCGGGGTTGATGCCCTTGAACGGTTCTTTGCCCGTAACCTTTCTCACTTCGTCCACGACGGCGGGAATACGCGTAGAACCGCCGACGAGAATGACTTTTTCTATATCGTTATACGAAAGCTTCGCGTCCGACATCGCCTTTCTCAAAGGTTCGATGGTCGCCTCCACGAGGTCTTTCGTCAATGCGTCGAACTTCTGCTTCGTCAGATCGACGTCGAGGTGTTTCGGGCCGGTGGCGTCCGCGGTGATGAAAGGCAGGTTGATGTTGGTTTTGGATACGCCCGAAAGCTCTATCTTGGCCTTTTCCGCCGCCTCTTTCAGCCTCTGCATGGCGAGCTTGTCGCCCGAAAGGTCGATCCCCTCTTTCGCCTTGAATTCCGAAACGAGATAATCCATAATGCGCTTATCGAAGTCGTCGCCGCCGAGCATGTTGTTGCCGTTGGTCGCCAAAACTTCGAAAACGCCGTCGCCGATTTCCATGATGGACACGTCGAACGTGCCGCCGCCGAGGTCGTAGATGATGACTTTCTGGCTCTTTCCCTCTTTATCGAGACCGTACGCCAGCGCCGCCGCCGTAGGCTCGTTGATGATGCGCAGGACGTTGAGCCCCGCGATCTTGCCCGCGTCCTTGGTGGCCTGCCTCTGGCTGTCCGTAAAGTAAGCGGGGCAGGTGATGACGGCGTCCGTAACGGTGCCGCCGAGATAGCTTTCCGCGTCCTTTTTCAGCTTGGAAAGGATCATGGCGGATATTTCCTGCGGAGTGTAAGCCTTGCCGTCGATATTCACCTTATAATCCGACCCCATATGCCTTTTGATGGAGGAAACCGTCCTGTCCGCGTTGGCCACGGCCTGGCGTTTCGCCACCTGGCCGACCAGCCTTTCGCCGTCCTTCTGGAAACCCACCACCGACGGGGTGGTTCTGTTGCCCTCCGCGTTCGCTATTACAACGGGTTCGCCGTTTTCCATAACGGCTACGCACGAGTTTGTCGTTCCTAAATCGATACCGATCGTCTTTCCCATAATTTTAATTCTCCTTTTTATTGAATTTCGGCTTCGCGCCGAGTGTCGTTTTCGTTTATTATATTATATTTTGCAGCCGAAACTGCGTCTGCCTATTTTATAACGCTCACTTTCGCGTAGCGTATCACTTTTTCCCCGAGCTTGTAGCCCTTTTGGAAAACCGCCTTGACGGTATCCGCCTCCTCGCCCTCCACGGCCTCGGCCTGCATGACCGCTTCGCAGAAGTTGGGATCGAACTTTTCGCCCACGGGGTTGATCTCCGTAACGCCCTGTCCCTCGAGCATCTCCGTAAACGAACGCAGGATCATGGAAACGCCCTCTTTGGTCTTTTCGTCCAGCTCCATGGCGAGCGCGCGTTCCAGATTGTCGCCCACCGTCAGCACTTTCAGGAGTATATCCTTTTTGCCGTCCCCGTACGCCTCGCGGTACAGATTTGCGTTGCGCTTTTTGTAATTGTCGAACTCCGCGACGGAGCGCATCCACTTATCTTTATATTCTTCGGTTTTATCCGCCTCTTTGAGCGCCGCCACCTCTTTTTGCAGTTCCTTAATCGCCGCGGCGGCCTCTTCGGCCGTCATCGCGCTTTCCTCCGTCTTTTCGGGTGCGGCGGTCTCTTCGGCGCGCTCTTCCGTCTTTTTTTCTTCCTTTTTCATTTCCTTTTCCATTTCTACCTACTTTTTGTTGATCATGTCCTCCAGTATCTTTCCCACGCCTTCGAGCACGGAAATGACTTTCTGATAGTCCATTCTGAGCGGCCCTATAACGCCGTACGTGCCGAGCTTTACGTTGCCCGCGCTGTATGTCGCCGTAACGAGGGAACAATCTTCCGGAATGTCCTTATCCTCGCCGCCGATCTTGATATTTATCTCTATGTCGTTGTCGTCGCTCAATAGATTTGCGATCTTATCCTTGCTCGAAACCACCGAGAGAAAGTTTTTCACCTTGTCGACTTCGGCGTATTCGGGGTGATTGAGGATTTTGTCCTCCCCCTCGAGCACGACGTCCTCGCTCTTGTCGTTGACGTAATCGGATATGGCGTCTATCACGCAGTCGAATATCGTTTTATAGCTTTCGAACTGCTCTTCCGTTTCCAGCGAAGCATCCATCACCTCGCACAGCCGCTTGCCGACGAACGTGCGCTCCACCAGCTTGTTCGCGCCCGCGAGCTGTTCCTCGCTCATACCCTCGGGAATGGCGATAAACTTGTCGCGGATGAGCGCCCTGTCCGTTACGATCAGCAAAAGCGCCGCGTCCTCCTTGAACGGGAAAATGCTTATCTTTTCGATCACGTCGTCCCGGTCGTGCGCTGCGACCGCGATGGAAGTATAATCGGTCAGTTCCGAAATGACCTTTGCGGCGTTTTTCACCACCGTTTCGAGGTTGCTGCTCTGCTCCGCAAAAGCGTTCTTGATGGCGCCGAGTTCCTTGCCCGTCAGCTTGCCTTTGTCCATCAGTTCGGAAACGTACAGCTTATACGCCTCTATCGAGGGAACGCGGCCGCTCGACGTATGCAGCTGGGAGAGATACCCCATCTCTTCGAGCGCGGCCAGCTCGCTCCGCACCGTGGCCGAACTGACGTCCTTCATGTGCTTTTCCGTAATGCTTTTGCTCGACACGGGCTGCGCGTTGGTGATGTAATCATCTACGACGATCTGCAATATTTTCTTTTTTCGTTCGGATAATTTCATATTGCGCTCCCGTTGGCACTTCCCTCTTTTTCGTGTTAGCACTCTTTTACTCTTAGTGCCAACTTTCGAGTTAATTTTACATCTATTATAAGTGGTTGTCAAGCGTTTTATGTAAAGATTTAAAAAATTTTTCCCCGCCGAGAAAAAGCGCGCGAAAAAAGCGTTCCGCCGCGGCGGAACGCTTTTGTTTTTACAGGCAGAATTCTTTTTTCAGCGCCAGAACCATGTTCCCGTACGCCTGTTCGGCCTCGGCGTATCGCCCCGCCCCGATCAAGCGGACGCATTTTCTGATTACGCCGTAAATAACCCGATAATATCTGTCTTTATCGGGAGAAGATTCTATTTTTCCGACAATGGCGGGAGCCGTTTCATAATATTCCTTCACAAGCGGACTGCCCGCAAGGTAATCGTCCCTGAACGCGCGCAGAGTTTCCAGCTCCGCGCAGTCGTCGGGCAATCCTTTGAATTTCACGCACGCGGACGTGAGGAAACAGCCGCCCTTCCTGCCGTCGGCGCAGGCGCACTCGTCCGCTTTCGGCGCAAAATGTTCGCAAGTCCCCGCGGGCGTTACCTTTTTCTGCCCGTGCGCGTCGGGACGAACGCACCAGTAATCCACGAACACCGTGCCCGTCGTTTCGCACCATCTGCAATCTTTACAGACTTTCCCCATGGCTTTTCCTCCTTCCAAAGTTAATTCCATTATACCCCCCCCCCGCGAAAAATGTCAACTTTTTCCAGCAATTTCCTTGATTTTTGCATAAAAAAACGCCCCGCGGCACGCGGAGCGCTTTTATTGCTTATATTTATGTTTGTTATTTCTTTTCGACGAGAACCTTTTTCAGACGGGCAAAACGCGGCAGACTGTCTTCCAGCGGCGCCTTGGCCTCGCCCTGTATGAGCGGCAGGGCGTATTTCACGTATTCGTCCGAAATGCCCGTGCCGTTGTCCGTGATCCATTCGAGCGGCACTTTCTTTTCGGTATTCGCCGCGAGTTCGAGCGGCAGCAGTTTGTATTCTATTTCATACTTGCCGCCGGCCTTTCTCTCGTAGCACACCATCTTGTCGGTTTCGCCCGCGACGGCGGCCTTCACCGCCTGCCTGCCTGCCTCGAACGTCTCTTCCACGTCGGTCTTGGAGGCGAGGTGCGCGCCGCAACGCTGCATCAGGCTCAGTTCGATGCCGCGCGTTTTAAAACCGGTCTTTTCCTTGATGATGTTTGCGAGCGTGGTCGCAACGCCGCCGAGCTGCGCGTGGCCGAAACTGTCGCGCGCGCCCTCGGATACGAGTTCGCAGATGAGCTTGCCGTTTTCGTCGTGAATGCCTTCGGAAACGACGGCGATGCACTTGTTGTTGTTCTTCGCGCAGACGGCTTTCACGTCCTCGACGAATTTATCCACGCTGAAAGGAACTTCGGGCAGATAGATGAGGTCCGCGCCCAATCCCTTGGCGTTGGCGAGTTTCGCGGCGGCCGTGAGCCAGCCCGCGTTTCTGCCCATCGCCTCGATCACGCACACCATCGGGGTGTCATACACCTTGGCGTCGAGGTTGATCTCCATGATCGTAGTGGCGATATATCTCGCCGCGCTGGCATAACCGGGGCAGTGGTCGGTGCCGTACAGGTCGTTGTCGATCGTCTTGGGCACGCCGATAACGTTGCATTCATACCCGGATTTCTGCAAAAATTTGGAGATCTTGTTGCAGGTATCCATGGAATCGTTGCCGCCGTTATACATGAAATAACGGATATTGTATTTTTTGAAAACTTCCAAAATCCTCTTGTAATCGGTATCGTCCACAGCCGCGTCTTTCAGCTTGTAACGCACCGAACCGAGCGCCGAAGACGGCGTATACTTTAAAAGTTCGAGTTCTTTCCTATCCTCTTTGCCGATGTCGTAGAACTTTTCGTCCAGCACGCCTCTGATGCCGTTGGCCGCGCCGTAGACCGCGGTAACCGCATCGGAATCGAGCGCTTCGAGGAACACCCCCGCAGCACTGCTGTTGATAACGGACGTGGGACCGCCCGACTGCGCAAACATCAAAGCGCCTTTCAAGTTTTTCATGATTCTCTCCTTATGTGTATGTATTTCGGCCGTTAAGCCGCTTTATGACTTTTACAATCCCAGTATTTTGGACGTTTCGTACAGATAGCTGTCGAATTTCTTTTCCGCCTTGAACACTTCTTCAAAGGGAACGGTGATGATCCGATTATCCCGTATGCCGACGGCGCAGCTCTCTTTCTTGTCTTTGAGCACCTCCACCGCGCGCACGCCGAACTTGCCCGCAAGGATACGGTCCGCCATGTTGGGCGAGCCGCCGCGCTGGATATGGCCGAGCACGGTAACTTTGGGGCTGATGCCCGTCTTTTCCTTGATGGCGGCGCAGATCTCGTCGCGGTTGCCCGCGCCCTCCGCCAGAATGATCATGTTGGAGGTCTTGCCCCGCATGCGGCTCTTGCGGATGGAAGAGGCGATCACGTCCAGATCGTACGGCACCTCGGGAACGAGCACGTATTCCGCGCCGCCCGCAACGCCCGCGTAGAGCGCGATGTCGCCGCAGCGGCGCCCCATCACTTCGAGCAGGGAAACCCTGTCGTGCGAAGTCATGGTGTCGCGCAGGTTGTTCATCGCCCAGAGCACGGTGTTGACCGCGGTGTCGAAACCCAGCGTATAATCGGTATAGGCGAGGTCGTTGTCGATGGTGCCGGGAATGCCCACCACCTTGACGCCGAAGTTGTTGCACAGATCGACCGCCCCGTGAAAGGTGCCGTCGCCGCCGATGGCCACCACGCCCTCTATGCCGTAAGCGGAAAGCGTTTCCGCCGCGCGGCGCTGCCCTTCGAGCTCCACGAATTCGGGACAGCGCGCTGTTTTCAGAAAGGTGCCTCCCTTATGTATGAGGCCCGAAACGGAACGCGTTTCCATTCTGGTCAGGTTGCCGTCGATCAGCCCCTGCCAGCCGCGCTCCACGCCGTATACGTCTATGTTATAGTAAAGAGCAGTTCTCACAACGGCTCTTATGCAGGCATTCATGCCGGGGGCGTCGCCGCCGCTCGTCAATACCGCTATTTTTCTCATACTCTCCTCCGCTTTTTTTGTAATTCGGAATTATTTTAACATAAAAACGCCGAAAATAAAAGTGCTTTCGCGTGCATTTTAAGATTTTTCGTTTACAGATTAAGATTTTTTCCGGAAAAACACGATCTCTTTTTCGCTGAGAATGCCTTTGAGCTCGGTCATCAGCCCCTCGCAGCGGCGCACCTTGTTTTTCACGGTGTAGTTTTTGCCGTCCTTATGGATGATGACGCCTATGTCGCCCTCGTAACTTTCGATTATGTCGAAAATATCGTCGATAAACTCGTTTTTGCTCTCCGGCACGATCAGCCCCATGTATTCCTGTTCGGCGGGCTTTTCCGCGCCCGCCTTAAGTTCGAGCTGCTCTATCCTGTCCGCCACGATCTGCACGTCGTTTTCCTTGATCTGCAGCCGCCCGCTGATCTTTACGATCTCCTCCTCGTTCAGAAGCGCCTTGTTCGCCTCGTAGCTCTTGGGAAAGAACACGCAGTCGATCTGCCCGTATATATCCTCCACCTTGAGCACGGCCATATGATCGCCGCGCTTGGTCGTCTTGCGCTCCGCCGCCGTGACGATGCCGCCCACGGTAACGTACTGACCGTCCTTGATTTCGGTGTAAGTCTTGTTGCCGTCCTCGTCCTCTTCGTAATATTCGAGCAGGGAGGTATTGAACCCCGTTTTGGAAAACGCCTCCATAAAATCGCTTAGGGGATGCCCCGTAACGTACACCCCGAGCACGGCCTTTTCCTTGGAAAGCTTGACCTGCGAGGGGTATTCGCTCATTGCGGGATAATCCACCGCGAGGGTGTTGTCCTCCTTGATGATGTCGCCGAACAGGCTCATCTGGTTGCTGTTCTTCTGCTTGTTGATGGCCGCCGCGCGGTCGAGCACCTCTTCGTAAACGGCGATATACTGCGAGCGCGCGTGGCCCAGAGAATCGAACGCGCCCGCGTAGATGAGGTTTTCCACCAGCCGCTTGTTCGTTCCGAGCGCCGCGCAGCGCATCGCGAAATCCTCAAAGCTCTTGAAGGCCCCGTTCGTCCTGCGCTCTTCGACCATGGCGTTGATGGTGTTTTCGCCCACGTTCTTGATGGCCGCCAGCCCGAAACGGATCCCCTCGCCTTCGCATTTGAAATCGCCGATACTCTTGTTGATGTCGGGCGGATACACGGGGATATTGCGCGAACGGAGGTACATCAGGTATTTCGTGATCTCCTCTATCTTGGTTATGCGGTTGTTCAGGATGGCAGCAAGGAACTGGTTGGGGTAATATTTTTTCAAAAACGCCGTCTGATACGCGAGCACGGCGTAGGCCGCCGCGTGCGATTTGTTGAAAGCGTATTTCGCAAAGCCGGCCATCTCGTCGAAAATATCCACGGCGACCGCCTCCGGCACGCCGCGCACGACGGCGCCGTCTATGGTGCGCCCCTTTTCGTCCACGCCGCCGTGCACGAATATCTTTTTCTGGCGTTCCATCTCCTCCACGTTCTTTTTACCCATGGCGCGGCGCACGATGTCCGCCTGTCCGAACGAGAATCCGCCCAGACTGCGGCAGACCTCCATGACCTGTTCCTGATAGATCATGATGCCGTAGGAGTTGGAAAGGATAGGTTCCATCAGCGGGTGTTTGTATTTGATGCTGTCGGGATTGTGCTTGTATTTGATGTAGTCGGGGATTGAATCCATCGGGCCAGGACGGTAAAGCGAAATGCCCGCGATAATATCTTCGAACGTGGTCGGGCGGAGGTCGCGCATGAACCTCTTCATGCCCGGACTTTCAAGCTGGAACACGGCGTCGGTATCTCCCGAACCTATGAGGTCGTACGTCCCCTGATCCTCGTAGCCGAGTTTGTGGAAGTCGAGCTCCCTGCCCGTGGTTTCTTTCACGTAGTCAACAGCCTTTTTGATATCGGTCAGCGTTATGAGGCCGAGGAAGTCCATCTTGAGCATGCCGAGCTGCTCGACCTGTTTCATGTTGAACTGCGTGGTAACGTCCTCGCCGTTCCTTTGCAGCGGCACGTTGTCCGCGATCGGTTTCGCGCAGATGACCACGCCCGCCGCGTGCATGGAGGTGTTGCGCGGCAGCCCCTCCACCTTGATGGCGATGTCTATTATCTTTCTCAGGTTGGGATCCTCGTCGTAGATCTGTTTCAGATCGCGCACGCCCACGTTCACGCCGTCCTTGTTGGGTTTCAGCCCCAGGCTCTCTTCGATGGTGGACTTGCCGTCCATGAGCTTCGTTATCCTGTCCACGTCCGCATAGGGAATAGAGAAAACGCGGCCGACGTCCTTGATCGCCGCCTTCGATTTGAGCGTACCGAAAGTAACGATCTGCGCAACCTTGTCCGAACCGTATTTCCTGCGGACGTATTCCACCACTTCGCCGCGGCGTTCATCCGAAAAGTCTATATCGAAGTCGGGCATGCTGACGCGCTCGATATTGAGAAAGCGCTCGAATACGAGGGAATATTTGAGGGGATCCACGTCCGTTATGCCCACGCTGTACGCAATGATGCTGGAAACGCCGCTGCCCCGCCCCGCGCCGACGGGTATGCCCACGCTCTTGGCGTAGTTGATGAAATCCCACACGATGAGATAATATTCGATATACCCCATGGTGTGAATGGTTTCGAGTTCGTAATCAAAGCGCTTTCTGATCTCGTCCGTAATGACGGGATAGCGCTTTTTCAGCCCTTCCTCCGCGAGGTCGCGCAGAAACTCGTACGCCGACTGCCCGTTATCGGGAATATAGCCCGGGATAAGCGAGTTGTCGCGGATAGGCTCGCACTTGGCGTTCAAATCGAACACTTCTTCTTCCGCGCACTTTTCCGCGATCTCCAGCGTGGTCGCCAGCGCCTCGGGCAGGTCGGGAAAGGTCGCGGCCATCTCTTCGGGCGACTTCATGTACATCTGGTCGGTGCTCATCTTCATGCGGTTGGGGTCGTCCATGGTCTTTTTCATGCTGATGCACATGACTACGTCCTGAATTTCCGCGTCCGCGCGTTCGGCGTAGTGCACGTCGTTGGTCGCGACAAGCTTTATCCCCGTTTCTTTGGAAAGGCGTATGAGCATGGGGTTGATGTATTTCTGCTCCTCCAGCCCGTGGTCCTGTATTTCGAGGTAAAAATCCTCCCCGAAGATCTCTTTCATGGAAAGGGCGAACTTCATGGCGCCCTCGTAATCGTTGCGCAGAAGGCGTTTCGCCACCCTGCCCGCAAGGCAGGCGGAAAGGCACACGAGCCCTTCGCTGTGTTCTTTTAAAAGGTTGTAGTCTATGCGCGGCTTGTAGTAAAATCCGTCCACATAGGCGATGGAGTCGAGCTTGACGAGGTTTTTATATCCCTTTTTGTTTTTGCAGAGCAAAATGAGGTGGTCCGTTTCGTCCCGCCCCGCCTTGTTTTTATAATCGTCGCAGGCATACATCTCGCAGCCGATAATGGCCTGCATGCCGAGCTTTTTGCCCTCCTCCGCAAAGGTGAGCGTGCCGAACATGTTGCCGTGGTCGGTGATGGCCACCGCCTTCATGCCCTTTGCCTTCGCCGCCTTGAACACCTCTTTCAGGCGCGTAGCGCCGTCGAGCAGGGAATATTCCGTATGTAAATGCAAATGTACAAAATCGCCCATAATCCGTCCTTTATCCTCTGTTTAACGCCGCGGCGTGCCCGCCGCGCTCTCTTATACGTGTCTTTTTTCTATTTCGAGTATCTTTCTCAACCTGTGATTGAGGCAGCTTTTCGTAATCCCCAGCCGCTCGGAAAGCTCCTGCAGCGTATCCTCCGCGTAAATCCTGCGCGCCTCCGCCGTTTCCCGCAGTTCCTGCCTCAGTTCGCCCAGCCGCCCCTCGTTTTCCAGCTTTTCTATGGCGGCGATGACCTTTTCCGCCGCGTCCATCTGCTTTGTGACGTTGGCGAGATCGCAGTTCTTCTGGCGGTTGGCGTTGCCGATAACTTCTTTTTCTATCATGATGTCCGTCAGTTCGAGAGCTGCTTTGGACGCGCCCGTGAACACGAGAAAATCCTTGATATCCTCCGCGCTCTTCACGTAAACGACGCAGCTGCCCTTGCGCAGGGTGCGCCTTGCGCTCATGCCGAGAGAGAGCAGCGCCCCCTCTACGGCGGAGGCAAGCTCTTCGCCCGCCAGCACGAATTCGAGGTGATAGCCCGTGCTCGCCTTTGTTTCCCCCCGCCGCCGCGGCACCGTGATGTTACCCGCGCCCACGAAAAGCCCCTTCAAAAACGCCTTCTTCGCGCCCGCCGCCTCCAGCGTACGGGCGCCGACGCCGAAAGACAGGCCTTTTTCCGTCAAAATATCCAGATCCCGCAAGATGCCGGCGGAACGTTCGTCAGTACATTCAAACGTTATGCGTTCCTTCTTGTTGAGCGCGTCGCTTTTGGAAAAATAATCGGTGAGGGAATAGGAATAAACCGCCTCGAAAAGGTAAGCCGCGTATTTAGCCGCGGCCGCGCTTTCGGTGGAAAACTCAAAGCCGAACTTTCCCCCCGCCAGCACTACCGAACCGCAGCCGCGCAAAAACCCCGAAAGGTACGCCTTTTTGTTTTCCGAAGACGCGCTTTTTTCGGTCAGTTCCGCTTTGACCTTTTCGGTAAAGTTCATTTTTCCCCTTTCTCCTTAAATCTTCTGAATCTGAAATCGGGCAGGCGCCCGTCTATGTTGTCGATCCGCGACATGTCTACGGAAACGCGGGAAAGCAGTTTTTCCACCAGGGAAATTTCCCCCACGCGGTCGGGCGAATGGGCGTCGCTGCCGATAATGAAACGCGCCTGCGTCTTGGCCGCTATATTCGCCAGCTCCTCGTCGTCAAGGTGCGTCTTTTTCGCGTTCAGCTCAATATACGTGCCGTAATCGGCGGCGCACTTCGCCACCTCCACCGCGTCCGCGAACACGCAGAAATTCATGTGCGTTATCGCGTCGACCGGGTTGTTTTTTATCACGTTGATATACGTTCTCGTCGTGCGCTCCACGAGCGATCTCGGCGCTTTCATTTTCAGCCCGTCCCGCAGGTAATTCGGCAAAAACAATTTGAATACGTCCCCGAAATCGCTGATCACGAATTTGTGAAAGCCCGTCAAAAAAACGTCGAAATCGTCGTACATGGCGGGTTTGAGGTCGGTCTTTCCGCTTTCGGAAACGATGTTGGACTCCACGCCCGTAAGCACTTTAACGCCGTAGTTTTCGTTCGCCGCCGCAACGTCCTTCAAAAGGTGCGGCATCTTTCTCTTTTTCAGCCCGAACGCGGGATGGTTGAACCCGTGGTCGGTGACGGCAAGTTCTTTCAGCCCAAGCCTGTCCGCGGCGGCGGCGTTGTCCGCAACCGTGCCGCTGCCGTGCGAATATCTCGTATGCGTATGATAATCCGCCGTAATCTTCATTCAAATTCACCTATAAAACGTACTTCTTCGGCGAGTTCCACGCCGAATTTTTCGTTTACCTTTCGCTTTATGTATAAAATCAGTTCACGAACGTCCTTTGCCGTCGCGCCCCCCGTATTCAAAATAAAATTCGCGTGTTTTTCGCTCACGCGCGCGCCGCCGACCGAAAAACCTTTCAACCCTGCCCGCTCGACGAGAGCGCCGGCGGAATAGCCCTCCCCGTTCCTGAACGTAGAACCGAAGGTCTTTCCGTGCGGCTGTTTCTCACGCCTGAAATCGGCAATTTTTTTTATAAAAGTTTCGTCGAAACCGCCCGCGACGTTGAATTCCGCCGCGAGAACTACGCCTTTTATGCCGCTTTTCCGATAGGAAAAGCCGCAATCCTCAACGGAGATCCTTTTCTGAGCGCCGTCCCATACGACGACCGAACGCAGCACGTCCTTCATTTCCCGCCCGAACGCGCCCGCGTTCATCGCGGCGAGCCCGCCCACGCTCGCGGGAATGCCGAACAGAAATTCCGTGCCGCCCAGTCCGCGGGTGCGGCAGTAGTCGACGAGCCGCGCGGCCGTAACGCCGCATTCCGCAGTCAAAACGCCGTTTTCTTCCTTTATTCCGTTCAGGTTCGCCGTGGAAAGCACCAGGCCGCCGTAGCCGCCGTCCGAAATCACCACGTTGGAGCCCCTGCCGAGCACGAACGTTTCCTCGTCGTAAAGCGAAACGAATTCCTCCCGCGTCGCAGGCGCGGCGAAATACGCCGCCTTTCCCCCGACGCCGATCGTCGTCAGCGGCGCGAGCGGCACGCCGCGGGCGCACGTTTCAAAAACGCGCTCCCCCTTACTCTCTGTATGGCGCATATCTCTCCTTTTCATATTTTACACTACTTTCGCAAAATTCACAAGAATTTATATCAGCAAATTTTTTAATTTTTTCAGCGCGGCTTCGTCTCCTTTCGCCGCGAGCAAGGCGTTTTCCGAAAACTCGCCGAATACCGAAAGCGGGGTAAACACGGGATAAGACGCGCTTTTTTGTATTGCCGTCTGCATTTCCTCCAGTCCCGAAAGGTCGTAGGAAAGCCGGTAATAGGGCGAAAACATGCCGAGATTGCTCACTTTTTTCTGCGCTTCTTCGCTAAGCAGAAACTCTATGAACATTTCCGCATACGCTTTCTTTTCCGCCGAGGCCGCCGTTATGGAAATATACTGGTAAAGGTCGCTGTATTCGGAAAGCGGCGTAATGACGGCTTCCATCTGGCGGACGTTCAGGCGGTTGACGTCCCTCTGCGTGCCCACGAGGATATCCGCATTGCCGCTGACAAAGGCGTAATACGCGTCGAGCGGCGCCTTTTCTTCATAGTTTTTCAAAGTATATCCTCCGAGCGCGAGCGCGGCGTAGGGCTGCGTATAAGCGCCTTTGGAAACGACCGCGTTTTCCAGCGTTTTATCCTCCGGCAGGGGTTCGTTTGAAATGACTGCGTATCCGCCCCTGCACCAGGGCAGGGCGTAAACGTCGCCGTCCACCTGACCGTAAACGCATTTTTTATCGCTTTTTATGGCGGAATAACCGGAAATTTCCACGCCGTAGCCGTAGGATATCATGTCGGGCCGCTCGCCCGCGGCGAATTTCTCGTTGGCATTTTCCGCCGTCATCGGCGTTACCATGACGAACACCCCCGCGTTGCTCTTTTCAAAAGCCGCCGCGCGGCCGAGCAAAAACTCCGCGCGCGAGCCCGTGCCGCCCTCGAAACTGTCCACATGCCATAGATTGACTATGCACTTATAGTCTGTCCCGCCCGTCAGTTTTTTATCGGCATAATCGATATTTTTCAGCGCGTAGCCGAAAGAAAACGCCAGAACGGCGAGGCTGAGCGCCGAGAGCGCAAACCGCTTGAAAAACGCTTTTTTATCGAAATTCTTTTTTGATTTTGATTTATTCCCGCGCCCGCCTTGTCCGTCCGCCCCTTCTTTGCCTGCGGCAAAGAGGTTTATTTCTTTCTTTTTCATACCTATATTATATTTCACGCCAACGCTGAAAATGCCGCTTTACGGGCAGGAAGAAAATTTTAAGCCGTTTTTTCCGAAACCGTCCCCCCGTTTGACAAATCCTCACGCTTATGTTACAATACTTTTGCGACGCAATTTCATATTTTTCCGCTTAGGGGTACAAACAGCGAAATTTGTACTTCAATTTTCCCTATGCGGAAGAAATTGCGTCGCAGCAACGTGGGGTACATTTTCGGGGTGCGCTCCGCTTGCGGGGCGCACTTTTTTAATCCCGAAAAAGGAGATAACTATGTTTAAAAAATCGGACAAAGCGTTAATTTATTTTCGCAATGCAATGTGGATATCATTCGGTATAATCGGAGCTTTATTTTTAATATTAAGCCTTATAACGTTCAGCAAAAATGATTATCATAACGATTACACCGCACAAGGTATTAGCTATCTTTTATATGCTATTTTAATCCCGCTGTTCGGAGTGTTTAGCGTAAATTTCACCATATCTGTCGCTGCGGACATCAAATATATTCGCAATAAATTATATAACAACTCAAACGAACCAATAAGCCAATTGTTTTCTGACAATGAAAATAGCGAGACAGGAAATAAAGATTTTTCCAATTCCGTTAATTCTACCATCAATGCCCTCGACACGTTAAAAAAGCTGAAAAATTCTTACGAACGCGGCGAAATTACCGAAGAAGCATACCAAACCGCAAAAAAGAAAATTCTTGACAATTTGTAATAATATTAATATGCGCATACGTATGAAAAAAGCGCCCCGAAATCATACGCATGCGCATACGTTTATGCAAAACGTATGCGCATGCGTGCCTCCCGACGCGCTCATACGGAGCGTAAAAACAAAAAAAGTCCTTTTCCAAAAAACGCTCTGCAAAATGCAGAGCGTTTTTTTATTCTTCCTGCAAGGTACGGACTATCGCAACGCAATATTCTTTCACCGCGTTCAATTCGCTGCCCTTGCAGTACATTTCAAAACCGTTTTTCTTCGCGGCGGACATGTAAATTTTGTTGCCCGTTATGATTCCGGCCGTCTTTTTTGCCGTCCGCGCCGCCGCGCCTACCTCTTGTATTGCCATGAAGATCTGCGGAGCCGCGGTATTTTCAAGACAACCGTAATCGTCGGATAGGTCGTTAGGCCCTACGAAACACCCGTCCACACCGTCGACCGCAAGTATTTCCGCCGCGTTCTTTACGCCCGCCGCCGTTTCTAATTGTGCATATACGCGGAACCGTCCGTTCGCCTCGCGCATATACCGACCGATCTCGGGCGGCGAATACAGCGTATGCGCGCGCATCGTGGATATCCCCCGCCTGCCCAGCGGCGAATATTTTGTAAACCGGACCACCTTTTCAATATCCTCCGCGCAGTCCGTCATGGGCAAAAGCACGCCACCCGCCCCCATGTCCGCGAACTTTATCAGATCTTTTCTCGAATTGTCCGCAACGCGCACGACTGCCGTCAGTCCGATTAGGCGGGCGGTCATGAGCATACGGGAAATATCCGCATAATCGAAACCGCCGTGTTCGCAGTCCAGAATGAAAAAATCCAGTCCTGCTGATTTTAACAGCACGGGGAAATTGGAAAAACCTATTTCGGATATCATAATGCCCGCTTCTTTTTTATTTTCTTCCATGTTTACCTCCGGAAAAGCAAGTTCAGCCCGTCGAGTGCGTCCGAGTCTTTATATACGGGCGTCAGCCCCGCCGCGCGCACGACTTCAAAAAGCATATCGCCGTAAAAGGCGAACGCCCCGCCTGTACAGACGACCTCCCCCTGCGCGCCGACGGCACGGAACGCCTCGCCGTATTTGTTTATCATTTCTTCTTTCAGCGCCGACGCAGGGCGGCTCCGAAGCTCCGCCCCGCCGGGCAATCCCGTTTTTGTACAGAGCGTTCTTTTCCCGAAAAAAGGACGGGATTCGAATCTTCCCCGCACGAATCCCTTGCGTACGCGGCAGATCTGCGCAGCCGTACCGACATTGAGAACGGCGCGCTCTTCCTCCCCCAATGCCGCCACGCTGCACTGCTGATCGCCCGCGGGTGCGAATATCCGTTTCCCTTCAAATATACCGCATTCCCCCATGCGGAGCATACAACGCGGCA
This sequence comes from uncultured Eubacteriales bacterium, assembly GCA_900545325.1. GTDB lineage: Bacteria > Bacillota > Clostridia > Christensenellales > Borkfalkiaceae > UMGS775. Next base: position 1,300 of record UQZE01000008.1, on the reverse strand, counting down.
GAACGAGGGAAAACGGCAGCGACGAAAGAAGTTGTTCGTTCGGAACCCCGTCTGCGAGAAAAAAACCCGTAGCGCAAAGGTCGGTCGCATGCGAAACGTTTCTGCCCGTAAGTTCGGATACGATATAGGACCCGAGCGAGTAAAACTCACCCGAAACCTCCGCTCCGCCTGCAAGATCGGCAAGCATACTGTAAACGGCGAGGTTCGGTTTCGAAACGGTGCCCGATTCGGGCGAGAACGCCTCGCCGTAGATCATTTTCAGTTTTTCGTAAAGACCGCCGTCCAAACTGCGTTTATCCCGCCAGGAAACATATATATCCTTTCTTACGGAAAGAACGTGCCCGTGCATCTGTACGGAAAAAAGAACGTTTTCCGCCGAGGGAAAAGAGCGTATCACCGCCTTTACCGCCGCGACCACGGCAGAAGCCGATACTTCGTAAAAATACCCTTCCGCACGGATGGGCGGCGGAAAGGGAAGCGAATCTCCCGACGTTCTGCGGCCATTTTCAAAGAGCGCGTATTTTATTTTCGTGCTGCCGATGTCTATACAAAGATTTCTGCACATATCCCTTTCCCGTTCCGAAATCCCGCCGCCTCCCGAAATGGGGGGCGGCGGCCCCGTTTTCAGAGCGTTTCTATCTTATGATCTACAAAATATATATCGTGCCTGTTGAATTCAAAGGCGAACAGGATATGCCCGTCGTCCGTGGCTATGCCGTCCGCGTAGGAAAAGCCGCCGGGCATATTGGTAAGCGACCTTTTGTAACGCCAACTTTTCATATCGTCGTCGCTGATCCATATTTCCAAAGGATACCTATTTTCCAGCCCGAAATTGGAATTGGGCGTGTTCAGCAGGGCGACGCGGCCGTTCCGCATGGGAATGAGTTTCGGCTTGTTGTTCGGATTCGGTATATCTGTTTTATAAGGTTCGCACCAGCTGAGCCCGCCGTCCGAAGAATCGCTTCTCCACAGCCGCCCCGAGCCGTTGCGCCGCATGAGCATGGCGATCGTGCCGTCGCTCAATTCCGCGAGCGTGGGTTCGGTCCACTGCCAGCCGCCCGTCCAGTTGGAATCGAGCGGAATATTCAGCCAGCGGCCACGCTTCCAGGAAAGTCCGTCGTCCGAACTGATGAGACAGCCCGTTTCTACGTACTTTACGCGACAGTTCAAAATGTTTTTGTCGCCGAGTTTTTTCACCCGCTCGTTTTCCTCTGCGGAAACGTCATAGTGATGGTACGGCAACAGCAGCTCCCCGTTTTTTTTGCGCAGAACGCCGCGGGCGAATACCAGCCCCTTCATA